>CAMDWC010000182.1 GCA_945878825.1 Haliscomenobacter hydrossis DSM 1100 | reverse complement strand
AAATAATCAATGGGCTACTATGTATGACAATAGCACTGCCTTTGGGCAGGGTGGCATTTATATGTCTCTCGACGATATCGAAAAATGGTTTATTCATTTAACCAATGCGGGAAAACAGGGGGAAATACCCATTTATTCCTTACTTAAAAAAGCCGTTCTGACCAATGGCGACACTCTTAATTATGCTTTAGGCATTGAAAATGATACTTTTGTGAATCTACCCTTTTGGCAACATACCGGGTCAAGTGCTGGCTACCGCACTGCGTTTACCTGGATACCCTCAACGAATCAGGTGATAATTTTAAAAAGTAATTATAGCTCCTTTGATGCCATAAAAACAACTCAAGAAATCATGTCCATCTTGTTTTCTATTCCTGCGAAAAATGAAATGCCAAAGACACCTCTTAGTAAGTCAGCAGATGCTTTTTCAATGGATATCCAAGCTGCACAGGGCTGGCAGGGCGATTTTTATTGTAAAGAAATGGATGTCCGATATTCATTTCAGCTTTTAAATAATACTTTATACTGTATTCATCCTATTCGGGGTCAGGCAGAGGTGAAAAAGGCTTCCGATGGAAAATATTCCGCCCGTCCCTTTTTCACTTCCTTACGCCCCGTCATGGATAAAAAAGGAAACATTACCCATATTTTTATGGATACTTCTGATTTAATTCATTTAAAATTCGAAAAAATGCGGTAATCTTATTCCACTACATACGTTTTCCCCAAAACACCAGTGATTATTAATTTTTTCCATTGCTTTGGAAGGCTCGACTTTACTTGATTGATACCTTTGTCTGTCAGATCGAGTCCACCAAATCCCATTAAAACTGCTTGCAAAACACCGCCTGCTCCTGTGCCAAAATAGGGATTCGTTCCCCCTTTTGTTTCAGCAATAACGCGAAACGGAGGATTTAAATTAGGCTCGTAAGATTCTTTAAAAAATTGATGCGCTCTATTTGATTCTCCAAGTCTGGAGGACAATAACGAGAAAATGGCATGTGTCATGGCAGGCGTTCCCTGATCAGGAACTCTTTTAGCATAATAATATAAATCTCTGCGTATTTGGGCGGTATCAGTAATAAACTTTAAGGGAAATGCGAGCAGATTTACATCCGCTTGTTTGATTCCTTCTCCTTTATATGTCGCGTGTTCCTGGGTAATGACTTTTCCTGATTCTTCGTCTTTCATTTGAAGGATTGGGATGTTTTGGGCAACAAGAGACCAATCAGCATCGGGAACGATTCCAAGTAAAAGCGCCGCTTTGGTTGCTGCTTTCAAGTTGGTGATGGCGACCGCGTTGGTAAATGCATTATTATCGACATTTTCAGCCCATTCATCGGCGGCAACGACATTATTAATTTCATATTTTCCAGGCCCTTTCCGCTCTACCCTACTGGCCCAAAAATCAGCCGTTTCCTTTAACAGAGGCCAGCCAATGTTCCTCAACCACTCTTTATCTTGCGTCATCGCGTAATAATTCCAGGCTGCAAAACCGACACAGCCGGTAATATGATGTTCAAAAGGGCCACTTAACGCCCAAACAGGCGTTTCTTCTACCCCAGTCCCTGCGCTTTCCCATGGAAACATAGCTCCCTTATAACCATGATTAAAAGCATTGCGTCGTGCGGCTTCCAGGCGGTCAAACCTGTATTGAATCATAGATTTTGCCATTTTGGGTTGCATAACCAATAAAGCGGGGTACATCCATAATTCAGAATCCCAGAAAATATGGCCGTTATAGCCCAATCCAGAGAGCCCCATTGGGGAAATACTCATATTTGAACCTTCCCTCACAAAAGAATACAAATGATAGAGCATACTATGTACATCTTGCTGAGCCTGTTCATCGCCAACAATCTGAATATCACTTTTCCATAGTTCCTGCCAGGCGGCCTTATGATTATTTATCAATCTGTCTTTCCCTTCCAGTTTCGAAAAAATAGTTAATCTCTCCGCTTCATTCAGCGGGTCATCATGATGAGCTGAGGTGATGGAGCTCCCGGTAATCGCAAAAGAATACGTTTCCCCCGCTTTTAATTTTTTTGAAAATTTCATGAGATGCATGTTATTATCCCACATTTCATGAATCACTCTGGGCTCATTTCCATGATGTTCTGAAAAAAGAAACGAAGTGGAAGCAGCCATTTCCAACTTTCCCGTTGGACTTTTTGCTAAAGAAGTAAGCAAGCTGATGACCACATGAGGTCTGTCTATTTCATTATAATAATTTTGGACTTCTTTCAGTGCATCCGGAGCCTCCATGACACTCGACGCACCTATGGTAATATCCTTTTTAGCCGTAATTGACACATCCATCAGGACACAAAAAGGTAATTGTCTCAAAGCATAATAAGAATAGGTAATAAAGGCTTTGTCACCAAAATCAAGTTGAACACTAAAGCGACCATTTTTCATGTCCAGTTGTTGCTTTAAATGTTGAATATTCCCCTTGTTAATCTGTTCCCCGTTTATGCCCACCTGCATATTCAAAAGATTAAAACTTCTTAGGAAATTGCTGACCCTACCTCTGCCATATAAATCATAAGCACCTGATAAAACGACATCTTTCACCTTAAAAGGTTCCTGAGAAGAAACAATGCCAATCATACCATTGGCCACCGTAACGCCAGCATATTTTTCCTTATCCCAGTTATTTGCCTGAATCAACCAAGGGTCTATCGTTTGTGCATTTAATATATCAAAGAAAGAGTATGCTATGAATATTTGTATAATGAAAGCCTTTTTCATAAAGTGTTTTTTACAAATATAAGAATTGTATGTCCCATTAAATATTATATTTGATTATCAATGACATCAAGGCTAATGATTTCACCTAAAAATATTTACAGAGAACTCATTTTATGGGTATTTTTAATCATACCTTTTCTCTATCTATATCAGATTTGGGATCAGTTACCTGATATTGTTCCCACCCATTTTAATTTGACTGGTGAGGCAGATGGTTGGTCATCCAAACAATTTCTTATTTTTTTACCTGGCAGTTTGGGTATAGGCATTTATTTTTTAATGTTGGTCCTTCCGCAAATAGATCCTAAACACAACCTCTCTTTGGAGGATAATAAATATTATGCCATCAGATTTTTTATGGCGGTTTTCTTCTCTATTCTAAGCACCTATATTTTATATACCAGTCTGGCAGGAAAAATTTCAAACACATCTATACTTTTTGGATTTATCGGTGGTTTGTTTGCCGTGTTGGGTAATTATTTTAAGGATGTGAAACCCAATTATTATATAGGTATCCGAACACCATGGACTTTAGAGGATGAACGCGTTTGGTATAATACCCATAAATTAGGTTCAAAAGTTTGGATTATTGGAGGTTTAGCACTGTTGTTAAGCTCCATTCTCATAAATAATAAGGAGAGAGTTTTTCTTCTTTTCATTGTGACCCTTCTGATCATTGTATTTATTCCAATTATTTATTCCTATATTGATTATAAAAAAGGAAAATAGAGGTGAAAAAAATATTTCCCTTTCTCTTTCTCGTTACTTTTGTCGCTCCATTTTGGGGTACGTATTTTTATTTGACCATACAACAAAAATATATTAAAGAAGGTGTTCAAAATAAAATAGAGGAGGGAATACCAATAAATGAAATGGTTAAGTTAACTTTTTCAAAATCGGAAATAGACAAAGTGTTACGTTGGGAACATGATAAAGAATTTCAATATAATGGTCAAATGTATGATGTTGTAGAAGTCACCGATGTTGGGGATTCATTACAATACCTTTGTTGGTGGGATAAAGCTGAAACGGCGACTAAGAAAAATAAGCAAGATCTGCTACATACCGGGATAGATACTTCGAATCCTGGAAAACATTTTCCATCTACATTTTCAGATTATTATAAATCAATCTATTTTATATTTAATCCGTTTAACGGGGCAGAACCCCCTGAGAATGGGCGCAATAAACCTATTACAAGCAGTACATTTACGGACATCTTAATAGTACAATCCCTTAGTCCGCCTCCCCGATTTCGTTACTAAACCTTTTATGCATTTATCATTTTAGTAACGTTTAAATCATTTCCATGAGGATCATCTTATCATGGTTTTTGGTTTTTGGCCTCATCCATATCGGAAATGGTCAAACAGCCACCATATTAAGTAAAGAGGGAAAAGTACCGTTGGAATCTGTTCTTCTCCACGGTGAAAATCCAAATATTCAAGGAATAACTAACAAAAATGGACAGGTAGATCTCTCTCCATTTATATCAACTGAAAAAATTGATATCCGATCCCTTGGATATAAGCCCATTATAGAAAGTTATTCATCTGTAAAGGAAAAAAAATTCATTATATACCTGGAAGAAGCAGGTATAACCTTAGATGAAATGGTGATTTCCGCCTCCCGATGGCAGGAATCCTCAAAAGGTATTCCATCAAAAATAAGGACCATTTCTAAAAGTGACATTCAATTATTACAACCTCAAACGGCGGCTGATTTACTCGGAATTTCTGGTGAAGTTTCCATTCAAAAGAGTCAGCAAGGAGGAGGAAGCCCTATGATTAGAGGATTTGCTACGAACAGATTGCTTTATGTTATTGATGGCGTCAGAATGAATACTGCCATTTTTAGAGCTGGAAATATTCAAAATGTTATATCCCTGGATCCCTTCACCATTGAAAAGGCAGAAGTAATTTTTGGTCCTGGATCAGTTATGTATGGTAGCGACGCCATTGGTGGCGTAATGAATTTTCAGACAACAACACCAAAATTAGCCCTCGGTAAAAAATGGGTTATCAATGCGTTAGTAAACACGAGATATTCGTCGGCCAATAGGGAGAAAACAATGCACGGCACGCTTCATCTTGGCTCTCAAAAATTTGCCTCCGTTACCAGTTATAGTTTTAACCGTTTTGGAGACTTAAGAATGGGTAAATATGGACCCGATAGTTATTTGAGAGCCTTTTATGTAGATCAGATAGAAAATATGGATAAAATTGTCCAAAATATTAATCCCAGAGTTCAAGTACCTTCCGGTTATGATCAACAAAATATCATGCAAAAACTACTATATAAACCTACTGAAAAATGGGCATTCCAATATGGCTTTCATCGTTCTGCTACCACTTCTTATCCACGTTATGACAGGCTCATAGAGGTAAATACTGCGGGGACTCCCATTTCCGCCGTTTGGGATTATGGGCCTCAAATTTGGCAAATGAATCATTTTACGGTGAGTCATTCAGGGAATAATGCATTTTATGATGGTTTGACCTTACGAATAGCCCATCAATTTTTTGAAGAAAGTAGATTGGACAGGAATTTTTCAGGAAGCAACAGATTTAGATTGAGATCTCAGGTTGAAACAGTTAATGCCTTATCTATAAACTTGGATTTGAAAAAAAACCTGGGAAAAGGTATTCTTTATTATGGTTTGGAATCTGTTGGGAACAAAGTGAATTCTGTTGGATCGGCTAAAAATATCCAGACGCTGGCACCCATTTTAGTTGCCGATCGCTATCCCCAAGCGCAATGGAACAGTTATGCCATTTTTGGAAACTACCAATATCCTATTTCAAAAAAATATACAGCACAACTTGGTATTCGGTATAATTTATTCAACATGGAGGCTGATTTTTCACGGAATCTTGCCTTTTTCCCTTTTGCATTTAAAACAATTAATATCAAGAATGGAGCATTTAGTGGCAACCTAGGCTTAGTTTTTTCACCTGATGATAAAACCAAAATTAGCATGAATGCATCTACGGGCTTCCGTGCACCCAATGTAGATGATATGGGTAAAATGTTTGATTTTGTATCGGGTGAGGTAGTAGTTCCAAATGTTGATTTAAATGCTGAAACAGCCTATAATGGGGAAATAAACATTTCAAAATTATTAGGAAATTCTCTGAAAATTGATCTTACCGGTTATTATACCTATCTTAAAGATGCCATGGTTAGACGGGCAACTAAAGTGGAAGGAAAAGATAGCATCCTTTATAACGGCAAAATGAGCAAAGCTTACAGTAATCAAAATGCTACATTTGCTGAAGTTTTTGGTTTTCATGCGGGTTTCGAACTCGATTTGCCTTTGGGTTTTTATCTCTCCAGTCGATATAATTTTCAAATGGGAAAAGAAGAGATGAACAGTGGCGCTACCAGCAGATCACGACATGCAGCACCCTCTTTTGGATTGAGCACGCTCGGTTATAAAAAAGGAAAAGTAAACCTTCAGTTTTATACCGTTTATTGCGCTTCTGTTTCTTATAAAAATTTAAATGAAGAAGAACGTCAAAAACCTGCAATATATGCCAAAGATAAAAATGGAAAGCCATATTCTCCCGCTTGGTACACCTTAAACATGAAAGGAACCTATCAGTTTAA
>CAMDWC010000181.1 GCA_945878825.1 Haliscomenobacter hydrossis DSM 1100 | reverse complement strand
AACGCTATTTATACTTTGTGAAACACTTTCCCCGATTCCTCGAAAAAGTACCGCAGAAATACATTGCCTCGATGATTGGCATTAAGCCAGAAAGCTTGAGCCGTTTAAGGTCCATACTTTCAAAGGGTATTTCTTAACATACATCAACTCGCTTTTAGGGTCCATATCCGATTTTTGTATCAGAAACAAATTGATACACAGAATCAAGTCGTACCCGAATGAAAATAGTTTTGACCATCTTTATCACATTTGCTCTTGCAGTAAGCGTAGAGTCTCAGAATAATATGCAAAACAAGCATGATGTTGCTTTACTTTTCGGGCTCAATCAGCCTTTATTACTCAATGGATTTAATGCTGAGATAAATTACTTTACACCTAAATTTGTGTTTGATTACTCTCATGGTGTATCGCTTGAACTATTCAACACTTTACTGCCTGAAGACGTGCAAAAACAAAACCTGGCAGCCCATCTTCCTTATTCAACCGGTTTCGGAATTGGTTATCGATTTACCCGGTTTTTGAATCTCCGAGTTGAACCTAAATGGCATCGCTTCGAAATTTATTATAATGGCGAAACACATACGCCTGCAAGTCAAATCATCGCTTACAATACCTTTACCCTTGGTATTGGGTTGTATGGTAGATGGATACCATTCAAAAACTCACCCAGATTTTTGAGGAATTTTATGATTGCACCTAGCATTCGGTACTGGCCAAACGTATCTTCCTCACTTTCGAATAATCAATTTATATACAACAACAAATTCACAGGTGAAACGGAAACATTACAAGCTCTTAATATCGGGGCGGTCAATACACCCTGGGTGATGAACATTAGCATCGGGTATCTCTTTCTGACCCGCTAAAATGATTGACGTATTTCACGAAGTTTATATTCCACAAGACATGTTAATCTACTTTAAACCAAGCAAATGAAACGGAGAATATTTATTTTTCAAACAGGCACTTTGATTACAACTGCCATACTGGCACAATGTATTACTGCCGTCGGTACAAAAACACCTTACACTACCAGAAGGCCAAATCCAAATGATTTTAAAGCACCAGCACTAAAGGCCATCGCATTAGGCATGAATGCCCCGAACCCACATAACACGCAGGCCTGGAAATTTCGGATTGATTCCGATACAACGTTTACCCTGTATGTTGATGAATCGCGATTGCTTCCTGCCACCGATCCAACAACACGGCAAATTCACATTGGGTGTGGTTGTTTTCTAAGTGTTATGCAAGCCGGAATTTCAGTGTATGGTTATACTGCACAAATTCATTTGTTGCCAGAAGGTGAATATCAGGTGGATCAAACCGGAAAGTTTCCTGTAGCCCATGTTTCGTTGATTTCAACTGAGCTAATTACCGATCCATTGGCCGAAGCCATCCTTACCCGCACAACAAACCGCCTTGCCTATCAAAACTATACCCTTTCGTTAGATGAATTCAAAACGATTCTTTTAAAAACAAAGGCTAAATACAGTGCAATAAAACTCATTAATGACTCGACAGTTGCCGACCACCTCTCCTGGCTATATGAAGGAATGGTGATCGAGTCTACTACCTATAAAACCTATGATGAATCACGCATTTGGTTTCGGGAAAACGACTATCGTATTGAAGAACTTCGAGATGGAATCAATCTATCAGGCGCCGGAACTACGGGTTTCAAAAAATGGCTGGCCGAAAAGATACTAAAAGGTTTAGATGAAAAAGATTGGCACAATTCCTCCGCTATTAACCAGCACCTAAGCAGTTACGAAAAAAAAGTGAAGTCATCCAAAGCGGTAGTTCACCTCATAACAGATGCCAATACCCAACTCAATTGGATACAAGCAGGCATGGATTACGCCCGGTTTCAACTCGCTGCTTCACTCCACAATTATTATATCCACCCGATGAGCCAGGTACTACAGGAATATGAAGAAATGAATACCTTGCGCCAAAAATACGATCAGTTGAATAAAATTAACGGTGAACAGAAAATCCAGATGGCGTTTCGCATCGGTAAGGCTACTCAACCCTTTTACAGTTACCGCAGAAATCTAAATGATTTATTACTGACATAAGCTAACGAATTAAATCGTTCGATATTAGTAGCATTGCCTAACGGTGGTCTTAATGAACATTAATAGTTGACAATTACAAAGAGACATGCTGGTTACTTTAGGTAATAACACAAAGAATATTAACGTTCGTTCACTCAAAAAAATGGAACTTTTCTGAAATGGCGCTTATATCAGAAAGTAATTGGTTAGAAGAAGAAACAGATGTTAAGCTTCATCCTTTCAGAAAAAGTCCATTTTTAAAACGGGAAAATAATTTTAATATCGGATGTTCGCACAGGATATTTTAAAAATATGTTAGTTCGCTGGCATTTAAATCATTCCTCCTCCATATTTTTCATTTTCATGAGCAGCGTATAAGCACCTTTGGTCACAAAAGTTCTTCCAACAGGGCTGGAATTGTCTTGAAAGGTAATTAAAGTCTGTCCACCCTCATTTCCATGAGTTAAAACTTCCTTCATTTCATAGTTCTTGTCCGACGTTACCTCGTACAAATAATGTTTCCCCTCAAATCGAACTATGCCCTCATCAGGTATTACATAACCCGTTTTTACCTTGGTTTCCAATTCCGCATTCATATACATGCCAGGAATTAAATAGGGTTCGTATTTGTCAAAATGACAATAAATAGTAACCACTCTATCTTTAGAAACATCTTTTCCAATCAATATGATTTTAGCATGATATTTTTTGTCAGGCTCGCTATTTGTAAAAGATACTAATTTTTGACCGATAGATAGCTGGTGGATATCTTTTTCAAATACGCTTAAAGCTAAGTGAATATCCGCTGGATCTACCAAATCAAATAACACGTCAGCAGGCGTAACGTACTTGCCAATATTTGTATTTACCCTCGAAACATAACCATTGATAGGTGACAAAATACTAATTCTTCGCGAAAGGCCATTTTCATTTAGTTTTTCCGGATTAATACCAATTAATTTTAACTTTTCCGCTAAAGATTTGACCAAAACCTTTTGGGATAAATAGTCCGATTGTGCATTTTCAAATACTTTGTCGCTACCCGCCTTGTTCTCATTCAATTCCTTTTGACGTACAAATTCCTTTTCAAAGGCATTCAACCGTATTTTAGCCGTAAGGTAATCCTGTTGGATTTGAATATATTGCTGGTCTTCGATGGTAGCAATAATTTCTCCCTTTTTAACTTTCAAACCTTCCAATAAATGGGTGGATTGCAGATATCCACCTAATGGAACACTTACCGAAAACAAGTTTTGGGGAGGTACATCAATGATACCATTCAGTTTTAGCTTTGAGGAAATATCCTTTTGCGCTAAAACACCCGTTTCAATATTCGTATTTTTTAATTGTTCCGAAGTTAGAACCACTTTATTTTCAAGTGATTCCTGTGTTTGTACTGACTCCACTTGTTTGTCAGATTCACAAGAAAAAAGAAAAAGGGGAAGAAGATATAAATAATTATATTTTTTCATGATGTCTTGTTATTTAGCTGTCAAATAATTAAGTTGAATAATAGTCCGGTTCATCTCATGTACTGCATCCACATATTCGCTTTCAATTGCTATGGCATTTTGAATTAAATTAGCCCAGATCAAGTAATTGATTTCCCCTGTTGAATATTGAAGATTTGCCGCATTCTTCATTTTTTCAGCATTTGGTAAGGCGCTGTTCTCATAATAAGCAATCGTTTCCTTATTTTTCTCAAATTCTTGTAACTGGATTTTATAGTCATTTGAAAGCTGTTGAACGGCTATCTGAAAATTATTTTCAGTCACTAATTCCATTGTTTTAGAACCATTAATTTTTGCTTTTTGTGCTCCCAGAAATATAGGGACACCTACTCCTAACTGCAAGGCATTAAATCGATTTGATTTTTTATAATAAATATCGTCCGCGCCTATACCTTGAATACTTCCATTGCTGAAAGCCACAGTTAAGTCCGGCAGTTTTTTGGCTATCTCCACCTGCGTAGTTGCGTTGGCGATTTCCTTTTGCTGTTGCAAAACCTTTAATTGCGGATTTGATTCAAGGATTTGCTGTATTGGGATAGCTTCCATAAACGATAATTTCACAGAACTATAAATGGGTTCTGATTGAGATTCCTGGTTCAGCAAGACCTGCCATCTTAACTTCTCCATTTCATAATCCCTGCGCAGTAATTTCAACTGCATTTGAATTTTACTCAAAGCCGTTTCCGCATATATTTTCTCTAGTATATCAGATTCACCTTTTTCGAATCGAAAAATCGCCCTTTCTAAAAAAGAAGTATATATCGTATCTATTCTTACTAATATTTTTTCTTTTTCTTTTAGATGTACCAGCCGGAAAAAGACCTCTTTTACCTGTCTGATTAATTCATTTTCCTTTAAAGCAATTTGAAATGCCTGCTCTTTAAAAGACTCGGTGTTTAAGGCTTTTTGTCTTTTATATAAAGTCGGAAAATGGATCGATTGGGAAATGATAAACCTGGAATCATTGTAAGCACTATTTATTTGTCCAAATTCACCCAAAATTTCTGTTGGAGGAATATCTCTATAGGTGTCAATCATTTTTTCAAGATATTCTTCCCTTAATCTTTCACTTTTTAAAGTAAGATTATTTTTAAGAGCTATCTGAATAGATTCCTGAAGGTCCAATGTATCTTGTGCACCTGCTTTAAATCCAACGAACAGGAATATCAAAAGAACAGAAAGCGGCATTTTCATGTTTTTTCGCATTGTGTTGCTTTTTTCAAATAAAATAAAAAGAATAGGTAAAACAATGAGTGTCAAAAAAGTGGCCATCAATAATCCTCCGATAACCACCGTAGCTAAAGGTCTCTGAACTTCGGCACCCGCCCCATGGCTTAACGCCATAGGTAAAAAACCAAGAGAGGCTACAAATGCGGTCATTAAAACAGGTCTTAATCTGGTTTTGGTTCCCATTAAGACCACCTCTTTTAAATCTTCCTGACCATTTTTCCTGATCCTATTAAACTCTGCAATTAAAACGATGCCATTTAATACGGCCACACCAAATAAAGCAATGAACCCTACTCCGGCACTAATGCTGAAAGACATGCCTCTTAAGGCAAGAAATAAAATACCCCCAATAGCAGAAAGTGGAATAGCGGAGTAAATCAATAAACCTTGTTTAAAAGAGCCAAAAGCAAAATATAGAAAAAGAAAAATAAGGGCTAAAGCGATGGGCACGGCAAAAGAAAGTCGTTGTTTCGCAGCAATCAGGTTTTCAAAGGAACCCCCATAAGTAATATAATACCCTGTTGGTAGATTAATTTTTTTATCCACCTGATCTTGCAAATCCTGAACAATAGTTTGCACATCCTTACCTTGCACATTAAATCCAACAATAATTCTTCGTTTTGCATCTTCTCTCTGTATTTGGTTCAAACTTTCTTCAATCGTTACACTAGCTACCTGATGCAGTGGAATTTGACTTCCATTAGGTGCAGAAATGAGTAAATTCTGAACATCCTCCAGATTTTGTCTTTGTTCTCCGGCAAGCCTGACAATAAGATCGAACCTTTTTTCATCCTCAAATATCAATCCGCTGCTTTGACCCGCAAAAGCAGTATTAATTGCTTTGTTAATATCTTGTATATTCAATCCAAACTGGGCAATTGCATCTCTTTTATACCTTATGATTAGTTGTGGAAGACCATCGATGGGTTCAACATATATATCTTTGGCTCCTTCAATATTTTTAGCAACACCCCCTAAAAGTTTTGCATATTTAGAGAGAGAATCTAAATTTTCACCAAATATTTTACAAACTACATCCTGCTTGGCACCCGTCATCAATTCATTAAACCTCATAGCAACCGGATATTGAAAACTATAGGTAACACCAGGAATATCCTGTAAAGCTACACTCATTTTTTCTGCCAGCTCATCCCATGTTTCTGCTGAAGTCCATTCCTTCTTATCTTTTAAAATGACCATCATATCAGAAGCTTCCATGGGCATTGGATCGGTTGGGATTTCACCACTGCCAGTCTTACTTACTACCTTTTCAACTTCTGGAAACCTAGATAATAAAATATGTGCCGATGCTAAACAGGCTTCCGTTGAGGTGTTTAAATTACTTCCCGTTAGCACTCTGGTATCCACTGCAAAATCTCCTTCGGGTAGCTCTGGAATAAATTCTCCCCCTAATCTTGACAAAATGAAAACGGAAAAAAGGAAAAGTACGATGGTACCTGATAAAATTAACCTGGGATAATTAATCACCTGTTTCAAGGTTTTTTGGTGCAGGCTAATGAATACATTCATCATTTTGTCTGAAAAATTCTCCTTATGAGATAC
>CAMDWC010000180.1 GCA_945878825.1 Haliscomenobacter hydrossis DSM 1100 | reverse complement strand
TCTTTATACTACTCTATAAATTTTGGTATTAGAATTTTTCCAATATTTAAATTTGAGTGAATCTTTATGATTTTTAAGGATGGACTGCGCTATTAGGCCTTTGTAGTGGCAAATAAATGAAAATGGCTCCTTTTATGAGGCTTTTTTGGCTAATTTTCTAAGATTATGCCCGATGGACATTAGCCCGAATTCAATATTTACCTTATCCATCTTACGGAGCGTGAATCTTGAAAATTTATTATTACTTTTTAATTGCCCAAATACTGCTTCTACTTCAATGGGTCTTTTGCTTCTATGGAACAAACCGCGTTCGGAAGTTAGCATTTCCCTTGCTTTGGCTCTATATTCATTCAGCTTATGATTGATTTCTATTTTTTTATTGCCCGTGCTTTTATGACACATTCCTCTTAATGGGCAGCCTTCACATCTTTTTGCTTCGTAATAATCTACTTGAGAAATAAAACCATTCCTACTTTTCCTTTCGCCTTGTCCTGTATGTGTTAGTTTTTGTCCCATTGGGCATACAAAATAGTTCTCCGATTCATTGTAATAAAGATTTTGAACTAAAAATGGATTTTGCTTTTGTGCCCGCTTTTGTTCTTTATGAAAGTAATTGTATTTGACATAAGCGTCTATTTGTTTTTGCTCCATCATTTCATAATTCTCCTCACTTCCGTAACCAGCGTCTGCGATAACTTCTTTGCTTTGCTTACCGTATTGTTGCTCAAAACCGCTTAAATGCTCTTCTAAAGTAGTCGTGTCGCCCGCTGTTTGATGTATGCTGTAGTGTGTAATAAATTGATTATCTGTACTGATTTGCGTATTGTATGCTGGTTTGAATTGGCCATTTTGCATGTGATCATCCTTTAGTCTCATAAAAACAGCGTCCTCATCTGTTTTGCTATAACTGTTTCTCTCCCCCAGTATTTCCAGTTGGTTCTCATACTTTTCTAATCGAACAAGATAATCCTCCTCTAATTTTTTTATATTTTTCCAGGTAGGCTTGTCGATATCCTTTACGTTTTCGTTTAACGCTGCTAATCTAGTTCTGAGTTCACCGCTATCTATAGGTTTGGGCGTCTCATCTTTAGATAACGCCGACTGATCTTGTTTGATTTGGGAGGCTATTTCATGAAGTACAGCCTCAATTTTTGTTTCTAACTTTGCCTTGTTTTTTTCTACGGCTCCTTTCCATACAAAGGTATATCTATTAGCGGCGGATTCAATTTTTGTACCATTAATGTATTGAACATCCAGGCTCAAATAATTTAAATCGTGCAGAAGTCTTACCACCTCAGCAAATAGTTTTTGTATTTGATCCTTTAGTCTTTTACCTCTAAAATAGTTAATCGTTCTGTAATCTGGGTTGCTATGACCTGAGAGCCACATAAAGTGGATATTTTCCTGAATGCTTTTTCTATTTTACGGCAAGAATATATATTGTTTGTATAGGCATAAAACAATATTTTTATCATCATCCGGGGATGATAACTTGTAGTGCCTCCTCCTTTGTATTGCTTAATAACAGCATCTATATTTAGCTGATCAACCACTTCACTGACTAATCTAACGGGATGATTAACTGATATTTTTTCAAAAATATCTTCTGGAAATAAGCTCGGAGCGGATAATGGAAGTTGTTTGAATTGTATATTTCCCATATTGTTTGTGTTGCACCCTAAGATAATAATCTTAAAGGAACAAACAAAAATCCCCGACACTTTTGTATCAGGGATTTTTAGAGAGCCTCTTTTTTAACCAATACCAATTTTCTTATTCCATTCATCCAATTCCAACAAAGATCTATTCATTGAATTTACATGAGAATGCGCCTGTATTTTAAATGGTAAAATAACCTGTTCCTTAAATAGGGAAAGCTACCTGTATCATTAGAGGGCGAATTCAATTCACCCCTACCGCGACAGGATAAATCGGTGTATTTGGTTGCATCACCCAAGTAAGGGAACTTAAAAACAAGCTTCTTTATCTATAGCTAACCATCTACAATAACTTTAAGCATTGTTTCTATTCTGAGGACCTGTTGTTGTGCCGTATGGGGTTCAAGGTGTGCTGTCAGCCCCTCTTCGAACGCAGAATCATAGAGCAGGGTTTTAAAAGCAATTTGCAAATATTGTCGTACTTCCTGGCTGGCTCCCATTATCAGATTCTGCACTTGTGAATTGTTTTCAAGTACATACACTATATCCTCAAAATCACTGCTGAATCGGTAGTTACCTTTGCCGCGGCTGTTGAATGCTTCCAGTTTCGATGCGATAAAATAAGGTAAAGAAAATATTTTGATACTTTTTCCATCAATATTAACTGTAATGGATTCTTTGAAACCATCCGGGTACCATTTATTACTAAAACCTATTGCTTCGGGATGGGTGGGCATAATATCTACTGTGATACCCTGTATCTGGTAACGGCATATTACACCCGATGCTGTGTCATTGACAAAGCCAGCATCTCTTAATCTTTCGTCCAAAACCACATATTTATGATAGGAGGCAAGTTCGATAATAATATCCACATCATCCGTCGGACGAGATTCTGTAGCTTTTAAATCAGCATATAAAGAAACAGTTGCACCGCCAACGAAAACCACGTCTTCATGTAGTTGATCCATTAAATCAGCAATGGCTTTGATGCGAACAATATTATTGTGATTGGACATGATTCTTATGGTTGGTTATTTGTTGGAAAAGGACTTTTGCCTGCTTGATTTCCCTGACTTTACCCACTCGGAATACGTCACAAAGGGCCAGTAGATTATAAAAAATTGAATCCTTTTTTGCTGCCTCTGCTGCACCAGGATATAAAGGCACGATCATCATACCCCTTTCATTGCTTTGTGCATCGGGCCAGACATACTTTTCATCAGATGAAAAATGACTTTGTAACAATGGTGATGCATGGGCAGTAGGCATACCCCTTACCAGTGCGCCCGGTTGTACAGGGAAAACATACCTTAAGCCATATACCAGAAAATCTTCTAAAGCAAGCACAAATACTTTTTTTCTGGAAGCATTTATAAGTCCAGCAAACTGAGAACGAGAAAGGGATTCAGTAATCTCGGACGGGCTGATATGTAAACTTGCTGCCAGGTCTTTATTCATCCAGTCCTGTTTCCCAAACGCTATAATTTTAAGAAGTACAGCAATATCCTGCGGCCTCATGCCTTTATGTATTTTCATAAATTAAATTTTGGTCAAATATACGAATTGATTTGTAATTCGCAATTCGCAAATTGTTTATTGCCTGACTTTTCCACAAGTTTATAACTTTAACAATTATCTATAAATAGTCAGTTAAAATTTCATCACCATTATCTGATGGTTCGTGTAGGAGGCTATCTAAAAAGGCTGAATGCTTTAAAAATATTTGTACGATAATGCCTAGACTATGTCCATGTGAGTTTATAAGAAAGAATACATCTACGAATAAACATTATGTTTAAACCGAAGACGATCTCTGTAATCCTCAAAATCCTGATTCAAAACCGAGAGTTAGGAGTAAATTTCACTTATAAAACCCATCGTAAAAATCTAATATCCAACGGGCATAATCTTATAAAATCATTCGTTTTTTATACTTTGCCATCACAAAGGCTTATTGGCCCAATGTATAAAGTAGCATAAAAAAAAGAGACTATCTTTTTAGAAAGCCCCCTACAAACCATTACCACCAAACCAAAAACGTTCTCTGTCATCCTCAAAATCCTGTAAATCCTGATTCAGAACCAAATGTTCGGGATAAATTTTACCTGTAAAACCTATTTTATTTGGATATCCCGTTATCGTAGGGGCAAATTGCATTCGCTCTCCCATGATACAGGTAAATTTCCCTATTTCCGGAACAATAACCATTGTACCTAAAAGAGTTTGTCCCGAGCAGTGAAGCGAATCGGGAAGCCATTAGCCGTTATCGAATAGCCAGATGCTAAAAACTTCTATTTGTAATAGCAACTAATTTAATAAAGTTTCTTTTATTAATAGCCATTCTGTATATTTGTTGAAAAAGTTAAGCATGCAAAAATTAATGCTACAATCTGTAATAAGTGATCAAAAAGCGCTAAAATGGGAGTCTTCTGCTGTAGAGCGACAACACGTATCAATTATAGATGATGATAGCGTTGTGGTTATTTCTGGTATCCGTCGCTGTGGTAAATCTACCTTATTGCAAGCTATACGTGCAAAAAACAAAGAACAAGATTATTATTTGAATTTTGATGACGAACGTTTAATTCATTTTAAGGTAGAGGATTTTCAGCTGTTACTAGAACTTTTTGGAGAACGTTTTGGAAAGCAGACAAGGTTTTATTTTGATGAGATACAAAATGTTTCCGGTTGGGAGCGTTTCGTTAGACGTTTACATGATTACGGAAATAAAGTATATATAACAGGATCCAATGCCTCGATGTTGAGTAAAGAATTGGGTACCCATTTAACAGGGAGGTATCAACAGATAGAACTTTATCCATTTTCGTTTTTAGAGTATTTAAAACTGAAAGGAACAGACCTTCATTCATTAGATCATTTCAATACAGACGATAAAGTAGTATTGAAAGCTGCGTTTAATGAGTATTTTAAATTAGGTGGATTCCCTGCTTTTTTAAAGTCAACGAATACCGAATACTTAAAGTCACTCTACGAAAGTGTACTTTACCGTGACGTTATGGTGAGAAATGGCATCACGAACGAACAAGAAATTTTGGAACTGATGTTTTTTGTTACAAGCAACACCAGCAAATTAATTTCTTACAATAGCCTCGCCAAAGTAATTGGTGTTAAAAATGCCACTACGGTAAAACAATACTTGGGCTTCCTTCAAGACGCCTATATGTTGAGTGTAGTCCCAAAGTATGATGTGTCCGTCAAAAAGCAATTGCTCAATGCTAAAAAAGTGTACGGAATAGATTTAGGCTTAATGCGTCAAATCAGTTTTCAACAAAGCGAAAATCAAGGTCGACTTTTAGAAAACCTGGTTTTTCTAGAATTGAAAAGACAAGCAAAAACAATTTACTATCATCATAACAAATTGGAGTGCGATTTCGTCATTAAAGAAAAAAATAGCATCACCCAAGCCATACAAGTTTGCTGGTCGATGCACGATGACAAAACAAAACAACGGGAAATCAATGGATTGTTGGATGCAATGACGGCTTACCATCTTAAAGAAGGGCTTATTTTAACCGAAGACGAAAGCGATAGCATTTTAATAGAAGATAAAAAAATTAACATGATGCCTGTGTGGTTGTGGCTTTTTAAAACAAAATTAAACCCAATAAAAGACGATGACAAAGACGACAAAGACGATGACTATGCTTGTTGAATTAACAATTAACTTCGAGATTTCTTTTTGCGTGAGTGGCATTTTATGAATTGTCAATTAATTTGTACTTCAAAATAAATTCTGATGCCCACGCTTTGGTAACTTTTTGAAATTTTTAAAAAAGTGGCGAGAGGAAAGCTGAATTCAAATACCTATTAGTTTAAATATTTTACTTTTTCCCCTTGATGCGGGAAATCCGGTCATCATTTTCATCAGGATTTTACAGTAACTTTTACTGCTTATGGGAAGACTTGAGTCGCTTACTGGATGTAATACCTAAATCTCTATCGAGCATTTCGGTCTTTTATAAATACACAATACCAAGCACAAAGTATCATTTAACCACTAAACCGCCAATTTCTTGTAGGTCCCGTTAGCTGTGGTGCTTTTCATTTGTCCATTGTTTAGGAAGGCCAACTTTGCGTAACATTTCGTTCGCTTTTTCCAACTTATCAGGGAACAAAACAATGTTGTCATATTTGTTCAAAGATTTGTCAATCTTGACGATTGGAATTTTCCGTTTTTTTAATTCTATTGTTATTTTCATTATCTGAATTTTAAATCATATTAAAAATAATAATTAATTCTTTTGTCGCCTAAAAATAGATTTAAACTCCTCTTCAATGACTTTAATCTCTTTTAGCTCTAGCTTACTAAATTCCTTTTCTCTTGCCCTTTTTGAAATTACGCCATTATTTATGCTATAGGTGTATTCTCATATAATTTATATGGATCCTTTCTGGTAATGGGTGAATGATTAAAAGATCCAAACCGAAGACTATTTTTTAGCCTTGTGCATAACTTTTGACAAGCAAGCGATTAGCTCACTTTTCTTAAAATAAAAATTAATCTTTAAAAACGAATTTTTATTTCGAAATAAGATTTGGGCTGGCACTTTCTTGCTGTTATGCGGCACTTCCTTCAATGGGTTTGATATTGTTGAATTCCTGGTCTTTTTGATTTTGCTCTTCTTCCAGATCATAATCATCTTGAAGACCTAACCAAAACTTGGCGCTTGTTCCAAAATATTTGCCGAAACGTATCGCAG
>CAMDWC010000179.1 GCA_945878825.1 Haliscomenobacter hydrossis DSM 1100 | reverse complement strand
CCAAGATTAGTGCATCTTAAGGTATGATGAATCTCATCGCCGACCGCTTTCATGGTCTCAATCACCTCGTCCAGGGGAATTAAAAATGCATAATTTGACAAGGCCATATTGGCACATGATACCGCATTGGAAGCGGCCATAACATTTCTACCAAGGCAAGGAGCTTCCACCCGATTCCCAATGGGATCACAAATAAGGCCTAGCGAATTTTGTAAAGCAAGGGAAGCGGCACCAATGGCCTGTAACAGCGTTCCACCTTTTAAGCCAACCAAAGCGGCTGCGGCCATTCCACCAGCGGAGCCTGTTTCTGCCATACAACCTCCTACTTCAGCCGCAAAAGTGGCATTTTTTGCTATAAAAACACCAATTAATCCCGCCGAGAGTAAGGCCTTCACTATTTCCTCTTCAGGCAGGTTCATAGAATGTGCCATGCCAAAAACAGCGCCGGGTAATGCGCCACAAGAACCTGCGGTTGGAGCGGCAACAATGATGCCCATAGAACTTTTTACTTCCATAACCGCAGAAACATACATCGTAATTAAATTATTGGCGTCACCTCCCAATAATTTATGGGAGGACAATTTATCTTGAAACTGTAAGGACTGACTACCTAAAATCCTGTCTTCATAATGAGTTCCCTTTAATCCTGTTTGAATGGATTGACTCATTATTCCGACGATTTTCCGCATCATTTCAAACACTTCAGTTTCGGAAATATTACCCCTTAACGCTTCATATCTTACAGCCAGTTGCCATAATTCAAGATTTTTGTCCTCATTATATTCAAACATTTCCTGGCAGTTATTGAAAGGAACTTCCATGTCTTTTCTAGCCTTAATAGGTAAAACCGGATGAATAATCTGAATTTTTGCAACTCCAATCTGTTGACGTAACTTATCCAATAAATCTTTAGGTATCAAATCCTGGGTCTTAATTTCCAAAAAGCAAGAGACTCCGGCATGGAATTCAATGAATTCAGGATATATGGAATCAAGAATAATAGGGAAAAGAGAGGAAGGATTATCACAATATATCAGGGTTTCAAAATAATCTCCTGCCATAGAAACCTTATTTTGGTCGATGTCTATCACCTCAATCATGCCCCCACCAGTTGAAATGGCAGTTAAGGAATGAATTTCATTTGCATTGGATAAGGTTAACTTATAGGTATTTGGATGATCTGCCTGAATATCTTTAATTTCTATATGAACAAAAATACCATTTGATTCCAGGTAATTTTCTGATAAAGGGAGCCTTTCATCATAAGCCTCCCAACCCAGGAATCCACCAAAAATACCCATATCTGAGCCTTGACTTTTATGTGTGGTGGCAAGAGAACCGTTTGGATCAAATTCAATGTAAATATTAGTCAATTCGTTGTTCATCAAATCCCTGCACATTCTACCAATCCGGAGCGCTGCGGCACAATGGGAACTGGAAGGACCGCGCATGACAGGTCCGATGACATCATTGAAAATACTTGGGCTTGCACTCATTTTCATTTATTTGAGGATTCATTTCATTTAACCAAATTAGCTCTTTATCTTAGATAATCATAATGTTCATGCGGTTGAATTTTAAACAAAAATAAATTTAAGGAAATGGTTACATTTATATGGGTCATATTGGGAATATTGACCTGCTGGTTCTCCATAATCTTTGTCATGGATTTCCTGAAGCATAAGGATAATCTGGAAAAGGTTAGTTGGTTAAAAACAGGATTGATTGGTTTCTTTGTCAACTTCATTGATGTTTTAGGCATTGGGGCCTTTGCCCCGCAAACGGCCTTACTCAAATTCACCGGGCAAACGGAGGATAAATTGCTGCCAGGCACCTTAAATGTAGCAAATACAATACCTGTGTTAATTCAAGCCATTATTTTCATTACCGTCATAAAAGTGGAGCCCATCACTTTAATCACCATGCTCCTATCGGCGGCTGTTGGTGCTGTTTGGGGAGCTGGTATTGTTTCCAGATTAAAAGTAGATCATGTCAGATTAATTATGGGTATTGCCCTAATTATCACCGCTGGTTTTATGGTAGCGGTAAATATGGAATGGATAAAAGGCGGAGGGACCGCCATTGGTTTATCTGGATATAAATTAGTATTTGCCGTAGCGGTCAATTTCTTACTGGGAGCTTTAATGACGGCCGGTATTGGTTTGTATGCGCCATGCATGGCCATGGTATTCTCCCTTGGATTATCCCCACAGGTAGCCTTTCCAATCATGATGGGATCTTGTGCCTTTTTAATGCCCCCTGCATCTATCAAATTCATCAAAGAAGGAGCTTATAATAGGAAAGCCGCCTTTTCAATGGCTATTCCTGGCATTGTTGCCGTTTTTATTGCTGCATTTATAGTGAAATCCCTTCCTTTGGAATCTTTGCGTTGGTTAGTTATTGTCGTTATTCTTTATACGGCCATCCTCTTACTTCGTGCTTTTAAACGTTCCTAGCATAAATTTTCTTACTTTTAAGTAGCTTTCGTTCATCCTTAAATTCTTTAATAAATGGCCGTTTCATGGAAGGGAGTATTTCCCGCAATCACAACTAAGTTCAGCTCCCAAAATCAGTTGGATTTAGGACTATTTAAAAAAAATCTAAGCGCCCAATTAGATGCGGGCATAAATGGTATTGTTCTAGGCGGATCCCTGGGTGAGGCAAGCGTATTGACGAACGATGAAAAGGAAATTTTAGTAAAGGAAACCTTGCAATTTGTTGAAGGTAAAGTTCCTGTTATCATTAATATCGCGGAAGGAAGTACGGATGTGGCCATTGAATTGGCACAGAAAGCATCCCTTTGGGGCGCCCAGGGACTCATGTTATTACCTCCCATGCGTTATAAGGCCGATGACAGAGAAACCGTCCAATATTTCAAGGATGTTGCTGAAAGCACACCACTTCCTGTCATGATTTACAATAATCCGGTTGATTATAAAATTGATGTCTCCATTGATATGTTTGCGGAATTAGCACCCATTTCAAATATTCAAGCCATTAAGGAATCAACACGTGATGTTACCAATGTCACCAGGCTTCGAAATGCTTTTGGGGATAGATTTAGCATTTTATGTGGTGTTGACACCTTAGCATTAGAGGAATTGGTATTAGGAGCCGATGGCTGGGTGGCAGGTTTGGTATGCGCATTTCCCGCAGAAACAGTGACCGTTTTTAAGCTGGTTAAAGCGGGTAGGATAGAGGAAGCTATAAATATTTACAGGTGGTTTATGCCGTTATTGGAATTGGATATTCATCCAAAATTGGTACAGTACATAAAGTTGGCAGAGTCAAAAACAGGATTGGGTTCAGAATTTGTGAGGAGACCAAGATTAGTATTGGAAGGGGCTGAGCGTCAAAAAATTGAAAATATCATTGACACAGGCATTAAAAACAGACCTGTTTTGCCAAACTGTTAATATTTGCCCGACTAAAAAGATTGAATTACAATAAATTTCTATTTGGCGCTACCAAAATAACTGACAAAGGCGATGAATTGGCTGTCTGGTGACCAAGAGGGTGTATTTATTGTTCCTTGCCCACCATATAGGTAGGCAATGGTTTTGGGAAATCCACCCATGGTAGGTATTAATTTAAGGCTGACTGGTTTGCAGGCGGGATGTTGTGTAGGATCAATATCATCTTCAAAAGAGATGTAAGCTATCCATTTACCGTCAGGTGAAATATGCGGAAACCAGTTATTATATTGGTCGAAAGTCAATTGTTCCAATGCTGTACCATCGGGTTTCATTCGCCAAAGTTGCATGGTACCCGTCATACTACCATTGAAATAGATCCATTTACCATCGGGTGAGCCTTCAGGTCCGTCCACATGACCAAAGGTAAAACGGGTTAATTGGGTTTCTTCACCCGTTTCAATATTGGCCTTAAAAACATGATAAAGCGAGTTTCGGCTGGTATCCCTTCGCCCCACATAATATACTTCCTTATTATTTGCTGCCCAGCCATGCAGATAAGAAGGTGTTTTTTCGGTAACCAATTTGGGTTCACCCCCTGAGAGAGGCAGCACATAAATCGTTGATCCACCACCAAATAATCCGGCCCTGTGAGAACTTATACCCAACCATTTTCCATCAAATGAAATCACATGGTCATTATTGTTTCTATTGGCATTTCCTGTATTGAGTTTTGAAGGTGCGCCTTTACCATCAGCAGGAATGGTCCAGATATTTCCTTTGCTATTGAATAACAGGTGTTTGCCATCGGGCATCCAGTTAGGCGCTTCAAAACGAACAGGGCTTTCATAGATCACCTTTCGATTTCTGGTAAAAACATCCAACATTTCCAAACGGCTACCCAGGCTATCTGCCCCATTAAAATTAAAAGAAGGCGGCATCATTTTATCTACCCTAACGTTCCAGATATTAACATCTTCCAGGGCATCCGGGTCATTTGAGCACACAAATAAGCCCACATAAGGATTTTTACCTATATTTTCCATTGTCACGGCACCATAAGATTGCAAAGGTTCACCCTCATTGGCTATCCGCATCGTGTAAGTGTTCCCTTTTCGTTCCAGTTGGATGGTACGTGCTTTTTTCTTTGGAAATATTAATTCGTCTTTCCCATTTAGCATATAAGCCCCTTGTATTTCACGCCATGTGGCCATAGTTATACCATCGCCCTGAATGGTGGACGTAAAATGTACTGCATCATCCTCTAAACCTTCTCTTACCATCCATCCTAATTTACGACGGGGATTATTTCCGATGGGGTTAGCAAACTCAAAATTAGCCGTGACTATAAAATCGCCTTGAATTCTACTGGAAAGAAAATAGAATTCATCCTTATTCAAACCAATTTGAGAACCCGCTCCTTTTAGTTTATACACTTGGTTTTCAACATCGTAATAGGAGCTACCAGTTAATTTTGGTTTTCCGATATCATTTGCGGAATTAAAAACGCCCAAATGTTGAGACTGCCCAAAACAATGGCTAAAAAAAACAAAAAAGGGAAGGAACAAGGTCAAATGTCTGAAGTTCATCATCGGAAATGGCTTTGGTTGTTGAATATAAGGATAAAAGGCGACAACACGAGGAGTAAGGGGATATTTTACTGCTAATAAAAGGCAAATGGCCTATCTTTATATTAGAATTGGACGATATTATGCAAAGAACCTTCATCAAAACGGACAGGTGTCCTTCAATGACATTCTATTTTTTTTATTTATATGAACTTTCTTTGATTTACTATTATATGATATGGTGACCTAATATTAATGTGTTATTCTGTAGAGACGCGATGCTTCGCGTCTCTACAGAAAATTTTTATAACGATTTAATTCTCAAATTTTTAAATCGAACTTCAGAACCATGTCCGAGAAAGCCAATATGACCTTTAGCTCGTTGTAATCCAGGATGATTTTTATGATCCAGCGTTCCGTTTTCTGAGGCTTCTTTTAAGTCGCCATCAACGATAATCTGCCCATTTAGGGTCACTCTGATTCTATCTCCTTCGATACGAATTTCCTCTTGATTCCATTGGCCAACGGGCTTCAGAAACTCTCTTTTTGCAGGAATAATTCCGTAAACTGAACCATGATATTGATAAGCTTCAAGATTTGCATAAATGGGTGAAGTGTTATCAAGGACCTGAATTTCCATACCCACATAAGCAGCATCTCCTTCTAATGGCGTTCTTATGCCAATACCATTATTGGCTCCAGGTGTTAATTGGAAATCAAAACGGAAAACAAAATCATTATATTCTTTTTCTGTGTATAAATTTCCTTTTCCTCCAGCCCTTGGATCAATGAGAATCGTTTGGTCAACCACCTTATAATCGGTCATATTACCAACCCAACCTGTTAAATCTTTTCCATTAAATAAAGAAACGAATCCGTTGGTTTCTTCCTCCGGCGTAAGGCTGATCTGACTGCTGGACAGATTTCTGACATACACGTCCCTAAAAGCTAGGTCGGTACCATGAGCTTGAAGTTCGATAGGTCCGGAAGGGAAAATAGGTAATTTTCTGTCCCAATAATTTTCCAGCGTCACATTATCTACCACCAATTCACCATTTAGATAAACAGTTACTTTCTCACCAACCATTCTGATGAAAAAAGTATTCCAGTCATTTATCGCATTATCCATTAATTTTAATGGCTTGGAAGGATTAGTTTTATTGTTATATAGACCGCCGGAACCTACATTGGCACCTACATCCACGCGGGTAGTGTCCCAAATTTGAACCTGTGGTGTCCCTCTAAGATAAATGCCGCTGTCGCCATTTTTGGAAATCCGCCAATCGACCCACATTTCGAAATCGGCATAATCCTTAACTGAGCAAAGATTTTCATAACCAGTCCCAGTAAATCTGATTTCACCGTTGACCACCGTCCAATTCATGGGTAATTTAGCATTAG
>CAMDWC010000178.1 GCA_945878825.1 Haliscomenobacter hydrossis DSM 1100 | reverse complement strand
TTTTTATTATCTATGCTTTTTGCCTACATTTTTAAAAAGGATTAATATGACCTATATGTTAGATATTTCTGTGGTGGTACCTCTTTATAATGAGGATGAATCATTGATTGAGTTAGTACATTGGATTGATAAGGTGATGTTGGAAAATGCTTATTCTTATGAAGTCATTTTAGTGGATGACGGAAGTACAGATAATTCATGGTCAGTCGTTGAGAATCTTAATCAGCAATTTCCATCGGTAAAGGGCATAAGATTTAGAAGAAATTACGGCAAATCAGCCGCACTACATTCTGCTTTTCAAAAAGTCGTTGGAAGGGTGGTCATTACCATGGACGCAGATCTACAGGACAGTCCCGATGAAATACCTGGTCTTTTTAAAATGGTTGTGGACGAAAAATTTGATCTTGTTTCTGGATGGAAGAAAAAAAGACACGATCCTTTAGGAAAAACTATTCCATCTAAATTTTTTAATAGTGTAACCCGACGAATTTCAAAAATTGATTTAAACGATTTTAATTGTGGTTTAAAAGCTTATCGTTTGGAGGTAGTTAAGGCGATTGAAGTATATGGCGAAATGCATAGGTACATTCCTTTATTAGCAAAATGGGCAGGTTTTTATAAAATTGGTGAAAAGGTAGTAGAACATAGAGCTAGAAAATTTGGTGTGTCTAAGTTTGGTTTTGAACGATTCTTAAACGGATTTTTAGACTTGATGTCTATAACTTTTATGGGCAAATTTTCAAAAAGTCCGATGCATTTTTTTGGATCTTTAGGCACGCTGCTTTTTGGCATAGGATTCGTTTCTGCTGCTTACTTAGGCATTAGGAAACTAATATTTATGTATCAAGGTTATTTATTAATGAAATTAACAGATAATCCATTCTTTTATCTTAGTCTTACTTGCATGATTTTAGGAACTCAGCTTTTTCTCGCCGGTTTTATATCCGAGTTAGTATCTAGAAGTTCTGGAAGATCTAACGAATACGGAATATTAAAAATGGTTGGTTTAACCGATGATAATACTGAGGTTATATAAATATTACCTCGGTAGCCCCATGACCATATCTCGGATGATATTCATTTTTAAAGGTTATCACATTAGGATTCCTTATCAAAGTGGCAGTTATTAGGTTTCTTAAATGTCCTTTTCCTATGCCGTGTATGATGAATACTCTTTCTACTCCCTGACGAACAGCCTCCTCCATATATGCTTCAAATTTTTTCATTTGAATTTGTAATATCTGAGAATTTGAAATTTTGCTATCCTCCGATGATAATACCTCAATGTGTAAGTCTAATTTTATACTAAATTCAGATTTTGACTTTACAGCATGCTGGGGTGTAAAGATTTTATCTTTTTTCGATGTGAGTGGTTTAGCGTTTTCTAAAGTATAATCTTTTAAAGAATCTTTCTCCGATTTTTGAGAAACGTCAAATCCTGATGATTTCTCCAGTAACACAAATAAATGAGCGGGTTGATTTATAAGAGGTGCCGTTTGTTTATTATTAAAAAAGGTCTTTGCTTTTAATTTCATCTTTTTTTCAATATCCGGACCGGGACCTTCGGTTGAGATTCTATTAAAGATGGCATTTAATTCTGGTGATTCGTTCAAATAATCATTTTCAAATTCGGGCAATTTAAAAAAGGTCATGCTACCAAGTTTACCTTCGTGAATCCAGGCTTTAAAAAGTTTTAAATGCAGCCTAAGCGTAAAACTATAATCATAAGGAGTATCGTTTATGAGGTAAGGCTGAAATTTGTCCGTTGGATCGTTCTTTTTATCTACAATGGGGACAAAAGCAATCTGAATACCCTGACTGTGTAAAATGGTATAAGAAAGTGGCTTAGGTTCATTTTGAGGAAAGATTTCTTTCTTGGCTATGGGCTTGGTTACTATAATTTTTTTAGGTGTATCTGCCTCAAAGGGTTGTATATCTTCTGTAAATGCAGGAATTTCTAATTGATCTGCATCTAGTCTTATCAAGACTAAATCGGTGTCTAAAATATTGACAATAACACCAGTATCATTTGAATGTATAAATGATACTTTGACGCCTTTTTTACACCAATCCATATTTTTTTTTTCCAAAATTAACTTAAAAATGGGTAAAGACAAGCTCATTTTCCCTTAAATATTATTGGAGAAGTTCACAATTATATTTAGCGGCACGAAGTTCTCTTTCTGTATGCCCGTCTTTTTGCAGAGAAGCTACCTCAATCCCCAGGCCATAAATTTCAATGGCTTTATCCGATGCATTCATCTCCTCATTTAATTTCCCCCAGTGAAAGTATAAACCAACATAATCTGGATCTAATTGATACAGTTTTTGATAGTATTGAATGGCCTCATTTTGGTTGCCAATATTTTCATATTCCTTGGCAATGGCAAAAATAACAAACGAATCAGCTGGCGTTTCTTTTAAAATGCCAAGGAGAAGATCTAATCGTTGCGAAGTTGTCGTCATATAAAAATCTATTTAGCGAAAATTCGCTATTTTTCCAAGCAAATCAGAAACAATTTAGGTATATTTGCATTTCAAATACATTAAAAAAAGTAGAAAATTTCCCTATGAAATTATTAGTCTGCATCAGTAAAACACCAGATACTACAGCAAAGATTGCTTTTAATGGTGATAATACAAAATTGGAAACGGCGGGTATTACCTTTATTATGAATCCTTACGATGAATGGTATGCCTTAGTCAAAGCTATTGAAATACAAGAAAAGTGGGGTGGAAGCGTTTCTGTTTTGCATGTTGGTCCATCGGAAAATGATTCTATTATTCGAAAAGCATTAGCTATCGGCGCTACCGATGCCTACAGAATCGATACTGAAGCGGTTTCTGCTGATCAGGTGGCTTTTCAAATGGCTTCATTTATTCAACAACATGTCTTCGATATTATTTTTACAGGAAAGGAAACTATTGATTATAATGGAGCAGAGGTGGGTGGCAGGATGGCTGCACAGCTCAATTTTCCGTTTATTTCTTTTGCTTCTCATTTAGATATAGTAACTGAAAATGAAGCTATTGTAAAGAGGGATATGGAAGGGGGAACGGAGACCATTCAAGTGAATACCCCTTTTGTTATCAGTGCGGCAAAGGGTATGGCTGAACAGCGCATTCCAAATATGAAGGGAATCATGACGGCAAAAAGTAAGCCATTAAACGTTGTTTCGCCTCAGGAATATTCACCAAAAATAAGCATTGTGTCTCATGAACTTCCTCCCGCTAAAAAGGCTGTTCAGTATATTGATCCCGAGAATATGGCTGAGTTGGCCAGATTATTAAGGGAAGAGGCGAAAGTTATTTAAATCCATTTTAAATTGTATCATCATGGTTTTAGTTTTTGTAGAAACAGAAAATTGTAAAGTTCGTAAAGCCGCCCTGGAAGCGGTTTATTACGGTTATCTGACCGCCCAAAAATTAGGTACTTCCTGTCAGGCGCTCCTTTTAGGAAATGCAGAGGATGCCACTGCACTTGGTTTATACGGCGCAACGCTTGTTCATCAAAGTGATTCAATAAGTTTTAATTTTTTTGACAATCAGGTTTATAGTGCTGCGATTGCTCAGGCAGCAAAAAAGTTAGAGGCATCTGTTGTTATACTTAGTCATTCCTCCAATGGAAAATCTTTAATTGGCAATATTGCCTATCTTCTGGATTCTGGTTCAGTTAGTGCTGCCGTAGATATTCCGGAAACGGATAAGGGTTTCTCTGTTCGAAAGGGGGTGTATTCAAGTAAAGCGCTGGTGAACATTGAAATAAATACGGCAATAAAGTTAGTATCTGTACTTGGTAATTCTTTGCAGATTAGCGTGGTAGGGTCAAATGCAGAGGTTCAACCGATAGCCTTAGACGTTCTTCAACCAGGAATTAAAGTTTTATCAGTTGATAAATTACAAAGTAATGTAACGCCACTTCCGGAAGCTGAGAGAGTGGTCTCAGGAGGGAGAGGATTAAAAGGTCCCGAAAATTGGGGGATTGTGGAAGAATTAGCTGATGTGCTCCATGCTACCACCGCTTGTTCAAGACCGGTGTCCGATGCAGATTGGCGGCCGCATCATGAGCATGTAGGTCAAACAGGTATCGCTATTCGTCCAAACTTGTATATTGCTATTGGTATATCTGGAGCAATCCAGCATTTAGCTGGCGTGAATAATTCTAAGACGATCGTAGTTATTAATAAAGATCCGGAAGCACCCTTTTTTAAATCGGCTAATTATGGCGTGGTTGGAGATCTCTTTGACGTAGTGCCAAAACTAACAGCAGCAATAAAAAATTTGAACGCTTAAAATTATTTGGAATTATTAATAAATAATCCTTACTTTTGCCGCGCTGTAAATGATTTATATGATCACTAACGGTTAAAATAAGAACATGGGAATTTATTTAACAAAAGAAAAAAAGGCTGACATCTTCCAGACGCATGGCGGATCAGCTACAAACAGTGGTTCCATAGAGGGACAGGCAGCATTGTTCACTTTCAGAGTGCAGGAATTATCTAAGCACCTCCAAAAAAATCCAAAAGATCACTCTTGCAGAAGAACTCTTTTAGCACTGGTTGGAAAAAGAAAGCAATTGCTTCATTATTTGGCACAAAAAGATATCACAAAGTATCGGGAACTTATTGAAAAACTCGGTATTCGTAAGTAATTTTTTTCGATGCGTGTTATTTGTAACACAAGTTGTCAAAGTTTTAAAATTGGCTCGAGTATTCTAAATACTCAGCCTCTTTTAGTTTTAGTTGGACAGAGTGACTATAATTTTATAAAGCGTTTTAAACTAGTTAACAAATGGGACAACAGATTCCAATCTCATCGTCCTTTAATTTACCGGATGGTCGACAAGTAACCCTAGAAACTGGAAAATTAGCTTCCTTAGCTGATGGTTCTGTTGTAGTTCGTATCGGTGATACGATGTTATTTGCCACCGTTGTTTCCTCTAAGGAAGCTAAAGCTGGGCAAGATTTCTTTCCCCTCTCGGTTGATTATCAGGAAAAATTTGCTTCCGCAGGTAGAATACCAGGGAACTTTTTTCGTCGTGAAACCAAAATTTCAGATTATGAAGTGCTCATTTCACGCTTAGTGGACAGAGCTATTCGTCCTCTTTTTCCAGATGGTTATATGAACGAAACACAAGTTATCATTCATCAGATTTCTGGAGACAAGGAAAATTTACCCGACGCTTATGCTGCATTGGCAGCTTCAGCATCTTTAGCTGTCTCAGATATAAATTTCCCCGATTTGATTTCTGAAGTCCGTGTGGCCAGAATTAACGGCGTCTTTCATATTAATCCTTTACGCGATGCGCTGAAAGAGGCCGACATGGACTTTATCGTCGCCGCAACTATGGATAACGTAATGATGGTTGAAGGTGAAGCTAAAGAATGTTCTGAAAAAGATTTGATAGACGCAATTAAATTAGCGCACGAAGCCATTAAAGTTCAAATCCTTGCTCAACAAGATTTGGCAAATAAAGTAGGGGAGAAAGCCCTGAATAAAAGAAGCCTAGCCGAAATTCCTCAAAACGAGGAAGTCAAAAATCTTGTTGCCCTAAAGTGTAAGGATAAAATAGCTGGTATCGCACGAGCTGCCTCTGATAAGGCAACACGGAAAGCTGCGTTGGATAGTGTTAAGAAGGAATTAAAGGAAAATTTACTCGCTGAAATGGGCGAGGAGTGGTTTACTCAAAATCAATCTTTCATCTCTTCCTATTACGACAAGGTCAAAAAGGAAACCATTAGAGGAATTGTACTTAATGAAAAGGTTAGACTCGATGGTCGTGGCCTAAAGGATATTCGTTCTATTTGGTGTGAAGTTGATTATTTACCTTCTACACATGGTTCTGCTATTTTTACCAGAGGTGAAACCCAATCGCTGACGTCTCTTACACTGGGTACTAAGTCCGATGAAATGATGGTAGATATTGCCTACGCTCTTGGATTTGAAAAATTTATCCTTCATTATAATTTTCCTGGTTATTCGGTAGGTGAGGTAAAACCAAACAGAGGTCCGGGTAGAAGAGAAGTAGGTCATGCAAATCTTGCTCAACGTTCTTTGAGACAAGTGATGCCCGATGTTTTTCCTTATACCTTACGCATTGTTTCTGATATTTTGGAATCAAATGGTTCTTCTTCTATGGCTACCGTTTGTGCAGGTACTTTGGCGCTCATGGATGCAGGTGTACAGATTAAAGCGCCCGTTTCTGGTATTGCAATGGGTCTGATTACAGATGGTTCGAATTATGCCATTTTATCAGATATTCTCGGTGATGAAGATGCTTTGGGTGATATGGACTTTAAAGTAACTGGTACCGATAAAGGTATTACCGCTTGTCAAATGGACATTAAGGTCGATGGTCTTCCTTATGAAGTCATGGAAAATGCCCTAATTCAAGCAAAAGAAGGTCGTATTCATATACTTGG
>CAMDWC010000177.1 GCA_945878825.1 Haliscomenobacter hydrossis DSM 1100 | reverse complement strand
CAGAACCCCCACCCTCGCCTGGAACGAATATTTCATTGATTCCTTTTTCCCTTGGTTCATACTCAAATAACAAAGTGAATCAAAAAGAAAAAAGTAATGTGGCTCTCGGTTTAGATGCCAAGGTGGCTATAAACAGTTCAATGAATCTTGATTTAACCCTGAATCCTGATTTTTCTCAGGTAGAAGTTGATGTTCAACAGACCAATCTTGATCGGTTTGAACTGTTTTTTCCCGAACGACGTCAGTTTTTCATTGAAAACGGAGATTTATTTAATAATTTTGGATACAATAACCTCCGTCCATTTTTCTCTCGCCGCATTGGCTTACAGAATAAAATTGTTGGCGGGGCACGTCTTAGTGGTAAACTCAATAAAAACTGGAGATTAGGTGTCTTAAATATGCAGATGCAGGCAAATGAAAATGAAACTACAGGAACTAATTTTGCTGTATTTGCATTGCAAAGAAAGGTATTTCAACGCTCAAATATTGGGGTTATTTTAGTAAACAGAGAACGTTTCGGTGATGCAACAACCCTGGCAAACCGAAATATTGGTGTTGAATATAATCTTGCCAGTGCTAATAATTTTTGGAGGGGAAAAGTATTTTACTTAAACACCCTTTCTGCGAACAAGACAAACAAAGACCAACTCCTCGCTGCCGACATTCAATATACAAATAAGCATATTACTTACGGTATGAAATGGGAAGACGTTGGTAATCAGGTAAATGCCGAAACAGGATTTGTTCCCAGAACAGGGTATAAAAGACTTAATCCAGGCGCAGGTTACCTGTTTTTTCCGAAATCTGGAAAGGTATTATCTCATGGTCCCGCCCTTGAATTTAGCAGTTATTTTAATGAAAATTTCAAACAAATAGAAAATGAGCATGTTGCAATTTACAAAATAAATTTTCTTAACAGAGCCGATCTTTTTATTTGGACGGCAACAAATAAAGTGAAGCTATTGGCTCGATTTGACCCTACCAATTATGCAGGTCATTTCTTAAAAGAAGGCACCACTCATCAATGGTACTCCCGTGGATTTGATTTTACCTCCAAACCACAAAGTTTAGTCACTTACCGTGTATCTACGCGACAAGGCGGTTATTATGCAAATGGGAAAAGAGTTAGATTGGAGGGTGAATTTGGGTACAGAATACAACCTTACTTTTCCATTTCATTGCGAGCGTCTTACAATAATTTATCCTTTTTTGAGGACGAAAGGCTTCCTGAAAAACTCAGAAATAATCAATTTAATTTATGGCTTGCCGGTCCGAGATTTGATTTAACGCTGACAAATAAGTTGTTTATCACCTATTTTTTTCAATATAACAAGCAAATTGATAATATTAACAGTAATTTTAGGCTTCAATGGAGGTATAGTCCTGCTTCTGATTTTTACTTTGTATATACGGACAATTACTACGCCAATGCTTTTCAACTAAAACAACGGCAATTTGTTTTGAAATTTAATTACTGGTGGAATCTTTAACCTATGGCAAAGAAGTTTTTACGATTTATTTTGGTTTTACTCGTTGGTTTATTCATCATGGTAGGCTCTGCCATTTATTATTTACATGAAGATGTTCCAGTAGGTACCTCTGGGAGTGAAGCTGATTTACTGGCTACAAAAATGGAGGAGGCCATTAATAAGCCTGCCTGGAATAATCTTAGATGGGTTAGCTGGACATTTCCAGGAGAAAAAGTATATGTTTGGGATAAGTACAGACAATTCTTGTTGATTGAATGGGGCGGTAAACGCGTCATAATGAACTTGAAAAATAAGGAAGGAAAGGCCTGGCAGGAAAATCAGGCAGTTAGTGGAAATACCGCTGCAAAGTTTATTAAAACAGCCTGGGAAAGCTTTTGTAATGATAGTTTTTGGTTTATAGCCCCAACTAAAGCTTTTGATAAGGGCGCTAAAAGAGAAATGGTTATCATGCCTTCCGGTGAGAAGGCTTTAAAAGTGATTTATCAAGATGGTGGCGTAACGCCTGGAGACACCTATTTATGGGAATTTGACCAAAAAACCAATTTACCTATTTCTTTTAAAATGTGGGTTATAATTATTCCTATCGGAGGCATAAAAAGTACCTGGGAAAATTGGGTTACCCTTCCCGGAGGGGCAAAGATAGCCATTGATAAAAAAATGGGTCCCCTGAATATTAAAATGAGTAACGTGATGTCTGGTAATAGCTACAAAGATTGTGGTTTGGAAAAAGACCCGTTTCTATCCCTTTCTAAATAATCATTTTCCTGTTTTACAATCCTAAAGCCTTCCCTCTTTCCTTCATATAAGCGAAGGCAGCGTCGTAATCGTTTGGAATAATTCCATCAAGGATTGCTTCTCTAATTGCGGTTTTAATTAAGCCGACTTCCTTGGACGGTCCAATAGAAAAGGTAGCCATAATGATCTCTCCTGTAATGGGAGGTTGCCAGTTTCTAAGATTATCATTGGATTCAACCGCCTGAATTTTCTCCATGACCAAATCGTAATTTTCAAGATATTTTTGAACCTTCGATTGATTTTTGGAAGTAATATCGGCTTTACACAAGAGCATAAGGTCATCTAGATCATCCCCAGCATCTACAATAAGCCTTCTAATTGCTGAATCAGTAATATTTTCTTTAGTCAGAGAAATGGGTCTTAAATGAAGTCTGACCAGTTGCTGAACATACTTCATTTTAAAATCCATAGGTAATTTCAGTCTTTTGAAAATAGTATAAACCATAGTAGCGCCCAACACTTCATGACCGTGAAAAGACCAACCTATATCCGCTTGCCAGCGTTTTGTCTGAGGCTTTGCAATGTCATGTAGGATCGCTGCCCATCGCAACCATAAATTATCTGTAACCTGGCTTAAATTATCTAAAACCTGCAAGGTATGAAAGAAATTATCTTTATGTCCTTTCCCATTTTTAATTTCTACCCCATGTAAAAGCAACATTTCGGGGAAAATAATGGATAATAAACCTGTTTCAAAAAGAAGAAGAAACCCCACAGATGGTTTAGGGGAAAGAATGATTTTATTCAATTCAGCAGCTATTCTTTCCTGAGAAATAATACCTATTCTGTCTTTATATTTTTTTAATGCCTGTTTAGTATCGCCATCTAAAACAAACCCAAGTTGAGCGGCGAATCTTATAGCGCGCATCATTCTAAGAGGATCATCGGAAAAAGTTATTCCCGGATCTAGTGGTGTTTTAATAATCTGGTTATTTAAATCTTCCAAACCTTCAAAAGAGTCAAGAAACAAGCCAAATTCATCCGGATTCAAGGAAAAAGCGAGAGCATTCATAGTAAAATCTCTCCTTTTCTGATCATCTTCCAAGGTCCCCTCCTCCACGGAAGGCTTTCGGGAATCAGCTGAATATGATTCTTTTCGAGCCCCTACAAATTCCAATTCAATATCATTAAAACGAAACATAGCTGTTCCATACCGACTATAGGTAACTACTTTAGGAGAAGGCTGTAAAAGGGAAGCAACATTTTCTGCTAATTGAATACCATTACCCACGCATACAATATCAATGTCTTTAGATTGCATCTTTAAAAAAAAATTTCTAACAAAGCCACCAACCACATAAGCGGGAGCATTCATTTCAATAGCCACCCTTCCAATTAATCTGAAGAGGAAATCATTTTCCTTATTTGTAAAATCTATTATTTTGGACACATTTTAATTTTGGGATCACTCAGACAACACAGGTTCCAACCCTGCATAACAGAGAGACATTTCATGAAGAACCTCAAAAATATGATTTTTATCATCCAAGGTTACCAAAGATTTTCTAAACTCTTTAATATTAGGAAAACCTCGAAAATAATTACTGTAGTGTCTCCTGGTTTCGAGGATGCCAAGTTTTTCCCCTTTCCAATCAATAGCTCTGGTAAGATGTTCAGTAACCGCGTTGATTCTTTCTGTTAACGTTGGCGGGTCACAGATGGTTCCGTCGAGCATAAATTGTTTAATTTCTCTGAAGATCCATGGATAACCTATACTTGCACGACCAATCATAATACCGTCAACACCGTATTTTTCTCTATATTCTACTGCCTTTTGTGGAGAATCAATATCGCCATTTCCAAATATAGGAATATGGATTCTTGGGTTTTGTTTCACCTTAGCAATGTAACTCCAATCTGCCTCCCCTTTATACATTTGTTTCCGCGTTCTGGCATGAATACTAACCGCCTGTACACCAATGTCTTGAAGCCTTTCAACTACTTCTTCTATAAAGATAGTATCTTCATCCCAGCCCAGTCTGGTTTTAACAGTCACAGGCAATTTGGTGTTTTTGATAACTGCCTCGGTAAGTTTTATCATCTTGGGTATATCCCGAAGGATCCCTGCACCAGCCATTTTGCACACCACCTTTTGAACCGGACAACCATAATTAATATCTAAAATTTCAGGTTTAGCCTCTTCGACAATTTCAGCTGCTCTGCGCATGGAATCAAATTCAGCACCAAAAATTTGAATACCAATGGGTCTTTCCTCATCATAAATATCCAGTTTCTGCACACTTTTATCAGCGTCTCTAATAAGACCTTCCACGCTTATAAACTCAGTGAACATTAAATCTGCACCCTGCGATTTGCACAATGCTCTGAATGGAGGATCACTAACATCCTCCATCGGCGCTAAAATCAATGGGAACTCCCCAATATTAATATTTCCAATCTTTACCATTCTAAATTTTGAGCCATAAAAAAAATTACGCGTAAAATTATTTGAAATAACTAACAATATGTTAAAAAAAGAAAATTAAAACTTTATTTTTACAAAAAACACCTGACATTTTAACACACACCTTAAAAAATTAATTTATGTTGACAAGTGTAGTCCTATGTTTCTTCATTGGTTATATTATTATTGTCCTTGAACAACCATTGAAATTAGACAAATCCGTTCCAGCGCTATTAATGGGCGCATTAACCTGGGCCTTAATTTCAGTGGGTAATCTTGAAGTACTCGGTGTAAATCATCAGGTAACCCCGCTGGAAGACAGTTTACTTCACATACTAGGTAAAACGGCAGAAATTTTATTCTTCCTTTTGGGAGCTATGACCATAGTAGAGTTAGTAGATCTGCATAAGGGTTTTTCACCCATTACTTCGTTGGTAAAAACAAAAGACAAAAAATCGCTACTTTGGATAACCTCCTTAATTGCCTTTTTCTTGTCCTCTGTACTGGATAATCTGACCACTACCATCGTTATGATATCAATATTAAGAAAATTAATACCTACAAGAGAAGACAGACTTTTTTATGTTAGTTTGATAATCATTGCTGCCAATGCGGGTGGAGCATGGTCTCCCATAGGCGACGTAACAACAACTATGCTTTGGATTGGTAAAAAAGTTTCCTCCGTAGGTTTAATGCAAAACTTATTTCTTCCCTCTATCATTTCCTTAGTTTTACCTGTATTCGTTGCTTCATTGCTCCCAATATTCAAAGGTAAGATAGAAAATATACCCGGACAAGATAACACTTTGGATAACACTAAACTACTTAGCAGTAAAACAATGTTAATTGCTGGTTTAGCTGGTCTGATTTTTGTTCCTATTTTTAAGTCTGTAACTCATTTACCACCTTATATGGGCATCATGCTTTCTTTGGGCATTGTTTGGCTCATTTCAGAATATATTCATCCAGAGGAGGAATTTAATCAGGAAAACAGACATCTATATTCAGTTCATAAAGCATTATCCAGGATTGAAATTAGTAGTATTATTTTCTTTTTAGGCATTCTCCTTGGCGTTGGCGCTTTAGAATCGGTGGTTGTTCAATCTTCAACAGGTGAAAAAGTGGGATTCCTGATGAGTCTGGCAAATAAATTACAAGAACTTATTCCTAATCAAAATATGGTTATCATTTTTATTGGCATGCTTTCTGCTATTATTGACAATGTGCCTTTAGTGGCAGCTACTATGGGCATGTATCCCATGGATAAGTTTCCTATGGACAGTGATTTATGGCATTTCATTGCCTATTCAGCCGGTACAGGTGGAAGTATGCTCATTATTGGTTCAGCCGCAGGTGTGGCCGCAATGGGTATGGAGAAAATTGATTTTATCTGGTACTTCAAAAATATAAGTTGGCTGGCTTTTATAGGTTTTATTGCAGGTTGTTTGACCTTTATAGCTCTTTCTTAAAAAATTAAATGAGTATGTTGCGAACCACGAGTAAGTTTATCTATTTATCCATCTTTTTATCCCTTAGTTCATGTAATTTTATCGATAACTACCAGATTGTTGGCGTTTGGAAAGCGACAGAGATATTTGAAAATGACAAAATATTGAAAGACAAAACATTAGAAAATATCATTTTGCAATTTAATGATGAGGGAAATTATTCCTACGAAGGAACATTAAATTACAAAGAAGCGGGGAAATTTAAAGTTAGCAGTAACAGTCTCTTTCTAACCA
>CAMDWC010000176.1 GCA_945878825.1 Haliscomenobacter hydrossis DSM 1100 | reverse complement strand
TACCGTCATTCAGGTTAGTACAAGAAACATTAGACGAACTTTTTGCTATAAGCAACGTATCGGTAATACATATAGGAATATCATTATAGAATAACTGACCCGCTCCTGTCAAGGTAGTTACCGTGGAAGGTGGTGCCTTATCTGTTTTAATAAGATAGCAAGTATCTGCATCTCCTATAACATTGTAACAGACTGAAAATAAGATAGCGCTATCTGCCAGCGTTTTTCCTGCTGCATTGAGCCAGTTGAACTCCAAAACACCAGAACGTACCGCACTAACATCAAAATTTGTAGCCAAATTTAAATTTACACTGGCATTCAGATTTTTTAAACCTGTGTAAGTCAATCCGGCTGGCGACCAGTTTAAAATAAAATCAGCTTTCGTAATATCCTTGAAATCATTGACTTTAAAATCGACGCAATGACTGGATTTTCTTTTTGCTTCATTTTTTTCACTAAAAAGTACAAAGCCTGTAGGATTTAGAATACATATCTCCCCCTGGTCATAAAGCAGGCTATTTTCAAGCCTTTGTCCTCCAAGGAGAGGGCTGGTTGAATAATTGGAGCCAATGGAAGGTATATCGATGAGAGAGCAATTTGTTGCTTCACCTAAGTCAAAAGGAGAATCCCCAATTAGTTTAAAACAAACCTTAAATATTTCCGCTTTATCAACAGCGAGAGATGCATCAGAAGGGGTGGCACTTTCCCAGGATAAACCTAATAATCCAGATTCAAATGCATTTACAGTAGAAATCTTTAGACCCGCTAATTTTTGATCAACGACGTTAACGTATCTAAATAGTCCTGGATCCCAGGCCAGATTAAACGTCAAACTATCTTTTTTATTAAAATTTGACACAGAAACGGGAACACAAATGGTTTCCCCCTTTTTACCTTCACCGTCTCCAATGGTAAAAACCACTCCAGGAGGTTGCTTTATTTGAATAGCACAATTGGTTGCGTTCAATTCATAATTTAATGGAAAAACGTCATAGTAAATTTGAGCTCCCGTATTAATTATTTTTAACGGCGTAATCTTGACCCCAACACCCAGCACATCGAAACACAATTTATATAGGGTGTCTCCTTTATTGATAGTTCTCGTACCTAAATTATTAACCCAATCCAATGCCACAACCCCATTTTTTATGGTGAATTTTGACGCATTGAGGGAAGGGAGCTTCGATGAGAATTTTTCGGTGCGAACAAAACTCAAAATTTCTGGATCGTACGTCATCTGATAATTCAAGGTATTCACATTGAGTAAATCCTGACCAGCGATAATAGCAACACATTTTTCAGCACCCACCTCAACTTCCGGACCACATTCAACCTGAATTTTAAGCCCTTCCGGATCACATCTACCAATGGTAGTTACAATTTCTTCGCCGACCAGCGCAATCACATCCAGCCTGAAAGTATCTTGTCCTGTGGTTGGTGACACAGTTCGTCCCTCTGAGGTTGCCTCCATTTTAACACCAAAATTAGATACGAAATCAACGGAAGTGACCTTTTGACAAGGCCCTACGATTTTATAACAAACTTTAAAAATTTCTGAATTATCTTTTAATGCTGAAGGTTTTCCCGAACTGCTCTGCCAGGCAAAAATCAAAGCATTTGATCTTTTTGTGTCCTCGGGTAACCCGAAACTACCTCGTGAAAGACCAGGAATAGACGAATTATTAATTTTCAAATCCACAAATTCCAACAAGGTATCTTGCCATTGCATAACAAATTGAATACCCGCAATACTATCCAGACCAGTCACTTTAACTGGTGTACAAACAATCTCGTCTTTTTTTCCTAGCATGGGTTCACCAGCCACCGTGAGGGCACGAACACAAGTGGAGATATTTCCCCGCTTCTGGAGAAAACCCACATCTGTACAACCCACGTTCTTATAAATTTCAACGGGGTAAATATCATTGTTTTTTAAAATCGCCGGATCAGTGGTAATACCAATGGTTGTTGAAGAGCCGTAAGTGGAGACGGCTTCAAAGCATAACGAAAATATTTTATCCCCGTCTGGAAAAAGAAAAGTAGGTAATTTTGGATTTGAACAATCGTCATACTTCCAGACAAAAAAGAGTAAACCTTCCGTTAAAGCTCTGGATTGGTCAAAATCTGAAAGTTTTATATTTTTTAAAGTTCCTAACTGTATACTTTTAAGTTTTACGATTTTAGGATCCCATTTAATGGGCATCTTAACGTAAAGCACATTTGAAAAATCGTCGGTAGTGACATCAACGCAAGTGGTACCATTACCACAAGGAGCAATCGAGGAGAACAAAAAAGTAACGGCAGCCTCTTGTGACAGAGCCCGAACCGAAAACAATGAAAGAAAGAAAAGAAGTTTTATACTACGCTTCATTATAGAGTGTAAATAAGAATGGTTCAAAAGATTATTTATTTAGGGAGTAAGAAATATTAATTTCGTGTCCGCCACCGACAAAAGGGCCAAAGGTTTTAAAACTATACCCATATCCATAACCTATTCTAATAGAATTATCGAGTCCGAGATTTTCACCTAAAAGCACGCCGGCTTCGATATGCAGCGTACCTGAAGATGATCCCCCTGTTCCAACCCAAAGGCTTCCCGGCATTTGATAACGAACGTTAACGTCGACATTCACAGGAGCATTCGGCGCATATTTTACCCAAACAGATGGTTCTATAAAACTATTATTGTCAAAAAACAGGTACATACCCAGCAATCCGTATAAATGCCTGACCCTTTGAAGATAATAATCACTTGAAGTATTTTGAACCTTTAAATCGAGCCCTAATACTTGTGGCATAGAGACGCCGCCGTAAACATAAGAGGAGCCCGTTCGTCCCGTGGACAAATATCTGTAGGCATAAACACCTACTCCAACGTCGGGGAATAATTGATTTTGACCCGTCATCGCTAAGTCGTCTGACTTATCTCTGACAATGATATTGTCTGTATTTATGCCAAACTGAACCAAGCCAGCTGTAAGTCCTAAAATGACACCACCCTGAGTAGGGTCGGAGGTAATAACCCCGGCAATTCTGCCATAAGCCCCGGTAAAACTGATTGGCCCTGTTTGATCTCTCATTAAATAACCACCACCCATCATCGTTACTCCAGCGTAATCATCAGCATAGTAAGTAGCACGGATAGTCATCGTTCTTGGAGCACCAGAAAGACCATTCCATTGAGAGCGGTATGATGCACCCACTGTAAAATTATTAGAATAAGCCAGATAGTCGGGTTCAAGCGCCGCGGGATTAATCAAACCTGTATTTTCTCTATATTGTGTAAACAAGGGGAGTTGTTGCCCAGTAAGCTTATTAAAAAAACAAAAAAGAATGCTCACCATCAAAAAAGTTATTTTGTTGGAATAATCCGGGACATTACCATGCTGTAGGTTGACTGATTTAGCATTTAGTCGTTCAAGTTTTTTGTTTAACATCATAGACAGTGATATAATAAAAGTATAAGTTTAATCAAAATAGGTAGTTAACCTCAAATGTAAATAAAACACGTCAAATTTTGCTTTTTACCACGTTTACCGACAAAATAACAATGCAAATTTTACTATTTTATTTTAGAATAGTCACCAAAAAGGTTAAAAAATCTTGAATTTAAGATAATTTAACTAAAAAGTCCTTGTTGAAAATAATCAACAAGGACTTTTAAATAGGTGCAAATAAAATTTATTGTCTCATAGCCACAACGGCGTCCATTTTTGAGGCCTGGGAAGCGGGTATCATTCCCGCTAGAATGCCGATAAATGCGGAAAGTCCGAGGCCAAGTAAAATGTTTTCCAAAGAGAGAACAAATTCGAAAGAAGTAAGACCATAAGAAAGGGCAAACATAGCTATAAAAACAAGCGTCAGACCGAATACACCGCCAACAATGCAAAGGATAACTGATTCAATCAAAAACTCAAGTAGGATCATATATCTTTTGGCGCCCAAGGCCTTTTTAATACCAATGATTCGCGTTCTTTCCTTAACGGAGACAAACATAATATTGGCCACGCTAAACATACCAACCAGGGTAGCAAAACCGCCCAGGAAAATGCCCAAAATATTTAATGCATCAAAAAAGCCATTTAGGAATTTGGAAATGATAGAAAGTTGGTTCAGAGAAAAATCATCTTCTTCAATAGGCCTCAATCTGCGTTGAGCCCTCATTGCAGCAATAAGATTGTCTTCAAGTTCATTTAATGAAACCCCTTCTTTTGCTTTTATTCCAACGGACGAGTCAGGCCAGAAAGAATTTTGATTTAGGTTAGCTATTTTGCGCGCCAGGGGATAAGAGATGATAACAATATCATCAAAATTCATAATGTTTATAATACTTTCACCTGATTTTTCTAAAACCCCTACTACTTCCAGATTTCTGCCACTCAGGCGAATAATTTTACCAATAGGTTCGATGGGACCAAAAAGTTCTTCTGCCGAATTAAACCCTAAAATCACTTTATTGGCACCAAAATTATATTCTGAGGGGGAAAAGAATCTACCCGAACTAAAATTCAGATTAAACAGTGCAGCACATTCTTCAGAATAGGCCTGAGTATAAGCCCCTTCAATAGAATTATTTCGATATTTAACAATTTTCGAGCCAATCCCCATCCAATAACCTACGACATCGGCATTTTTCATTCTTTTTTTGACCCCTTCATAATCGGCATAATTAATGTTAGGTCTGCGCATCCATTTATAATAATTCTCACCGGGATCTTCTGCCCAGGAGAATTTTTGAATATAAATTACCTCTTCGCCCAATTTAGCGATACTTTTGCGAATATTATTTTCAAGAGAATCTACGGCAGAAAATACGCCTATGATACAAAAAATACCAATGGTGATACCTAAGAGAGATAGGAAACTGCGTAGTTTATTACCTACAAGTTGTTGAACTGCCTGTGAAATACTTTCAATGATTACTTTTATAATCGTCTGCATAACATTTATTTTTCTCCTAATGGTTAAAATACAAAGGTACGTTGGTAAATATAATTAAATACACTTGTTTAGATGAAAGGCATCAATTAATCTATAAAATTCAACTGAAATCATTTTTTTTTTAAAATAAAGCAAACTATTTTTTTTTCTTACACGTTATTAAATATTGATTAAAATGTTAATTTTGCACACCAAAAGTCAAAATCCGTTTCATGCGAACCAAACTATCCCAATTTAGTTTCGATTATACCGAAAACCAAATTGCCTCCTACCCAGCCCCAAATCGCGATGACGCAAGATTGATGGTAATTGATAGAAAAACAGGTAAAATCGAACACAAAATATTTAAAGATATAATTGATTATTTTGATGAGGGAGATGTAATGTTGTATAATAATACCAAGGTTTTTCCAGCCAGATTGTACGGCAGAAAGGAAAAAACAGGAGCAAAAATAGAAGTTTTCCTGCTTAGAGAACTTAATCATGACACTCGCCTTTGGGACGTGTTGGTTGATCCTGCAAGAAAGATTCGCGTTGGAAATAAATTATACTTTAGCGATGATGATGACAATGATATTCTCATAGCTGAAGTCGTTGACAACACCACTTCACGTGGCAGAACCATACGTTTTCTCTTTGACGGTACAGACGACGAATTTCAGGAAGCCCTGAATTTCCTGGGGAACACTCCCCTGCCTAAATATATCAATAGACCTTGTGAAGCGGGTGACAGGGAATGGTATCAAACTATTTTTGCTAAAGATATCGGGGCTGTCGCAGCACCTACTGCGGGCATGCATTTCAGCAAAGAATTGATGAAACGCATGGAAATCAAAGGCGTGGAATTTGCTCCAATCACTCTTCATCTGGGTTTAGGTACGTTCCGCACTATTGACGTAGAGGACTTATCCAAGCACAAAATGGATGCTGAATTTTACAGAGTTCCCCCTGAAACGGTGAATATGGTTAATTTGGCTAAAAATAAAGAAAGAACGGGGAGAAATAAAGTTTGCGCTATTGGTACCACCTCTTTGCGTGCGGTAGAATCAGCTGTTTCAGCAGAGGGTCAACTCAAGACTGTTGAGTCCGGATGGACAAATAAGTTTATTTTTCCTCCTTTCGATTTCAATATCGCTGATAGCCTTATCTCAAATTTTCATCTGCCAAAATCAAGCTTACTGATTATGGTTGCCGCCTTCGGAGGCCATGAACTTATAATGCACGCCTACGAAGAAGCACTCAAGGAAGATTACAGACTTTTTAGTTACGGTGATGCCATGTTTATTAAGTAATTACTTAAAATTATAAAATTTATTACTTTTGTGGAAAAGTAAATCATTTTTGAATAAATTGAATAAAACCAAAATATTATGTATTGGACTTTAGAACTCGCTTATCACCTGGAGGAAGCACCCTGGCCTGCCACTCGCGATGAATTAATTGATTATGCTATTCGTTCCGGTGCACCTATTGAGGTGATTGAGAACTTACAGCAAATGGAGGACGAAGGTGAAATATATGAAGG
>CAMDWC010000175.1 GCA_945878825.1 Haliscomenobacter hydrossis DSM 1100 | reverse complement strand
ACCAAAAGAATTCACTCCTCATTTAATCAGGCATTGACCGCAACGGGAAGGCTTAGTTCCAATAATCCAAATTTACAGAATATTCCCATTCGAACAGAGGAAGGCGCTAAAGTGAGGGAAGCGTTCATACCACGGGACGAAAATCATGTATTAGTAGCGGCAGATTATTCACAAATAGAACTAAGGATTATTGCAGAAATAAGTGGGGATGAAGGTATGCTGGAGGCCTTTCAAAAGGGTCAGGATATTCACCGGGCAACGGCAGCCAAAGTATTTGGCATTCCTTATGAGGAGGTTTCTAAAGAGCAAAGGTATAGAGCGAAAACAGTTAATTTTAGTATCATTTATGGTGCCGGATCCATCAACCTTTCAAAGCAGTTGGGAATTTCCCGAAATGAATCGAAAGCATTGATTGACGCTTACTTTTTACAATATCACGGTCTTAAATCCTATATGGAAAAAACCGTTGATATGGCCCGTAAAAAAGGTTATGTCATAACATTAATGGGTCGAAAAAGAATATTAAGGGATATTCATTCAAATAGCTCCCTGGAAAAAAGTAATGCGGAAAGAATGGCCATTAATACGCCAATTCAAGGTTCAGCTGCCGATTTAATTAAAATGGCCATGCTTTCTATTCATAAGGAATTGAAAAATGGAAACTGGGGTACAAAAATGATTCTTCAAGTACATGACGAATTGGTTTTTGATGTACCAAAAGCGGAAGTTGAAAAATTATCAGCGCTTATAAGAGATAAAATGTGTCACGCTATGCCTTCTTTGAAAGTTCCTATTGAGGTTGAGGTGAAAAGTGGAAATAATTGGCTGGAGGCGCATTAGCCATTATTATCCTTATTTTTGTATTGAATGGGAAAATATTACGTCACAAATGAAATTTTCAGAGGTTGTAGGTCAGGAAAGGGTTAAGGACAATATTCGAAGCATGATAATACAGCATAAAGTTCCTCATGCTGTGTTGCTTTTAGGTTCTTCAGGTGTTGGCGCTTTGCCTTTGGCTATCGCTATGGCGCATGCCATGGTTTGCCCAAGCCAGGTTCAGGGAGAAGCCTGTGGTTCTTGTCCTTCTTGTAACCGCTCTTTTAAATACCTTCATCCAGACGTTCATTTTGCTTTTCCAACAACTGGAAAAGATGTCACCAGTGATAATCTATTGCCAGTTTGGCGAAACCTTTTGATGAAAAAGCATTATTTTACAAAAGATGACTGGATAAATGAAATTGCCGCCGACAATAAACAAGCTAACATCAATAAAGAGGAATGTTTTAATATTAGAAGAAAATTAAGCCTTAAATGTGCGGAGGCTGAGGTGCGCGTAATGATTATCTGGTTGCCGGAATACTTAGGTAAAGAGGGCAATAGATTGCTGAAAATACTGGAGGAACCTCCACCGGATACTCATTTTATTCTTGTTGCAGAACAATCAGATCAAATATTGCAAACGATTATGTCTCGTTGCCAATTGATTAAAGTACCTTTGTTGACTGACGAGGTATTGGATAAAACACTGAAGAGCATTTATCCTTCCGTTTCCGACTTACAACTCAATACCGTTATTCAACTGGCTAACGGTAGTTTCTCTGAAGCCATTGCTTTAATGGCAGAACAGGAAGATCTGAATGCTGGTATTCTGATTGACTGGATGAGAAAATGTTATAAGGGAAATGGATTGGAAATGAGCCGATGGGTAGATGAAATAGCCGTTTGGACAAAGGAGAAACAAAAAATATTTATCAGATATAGTTTACATTTTTTTAGAGGTCTTTTGGTTTTACCAATTTTAGGTCAGGAAAAATCAAATATACCTAAGGAAATGATAGCTACTTCAGAAAAGTTAAGAGCCATTCTGACCGACAAACAGTTGGAACAAATGACTTATTTAGCCGATAAGAATTTTGCACATCTGGAAAGAAATGCAAATCCTAAAATTTTGTTTTTAGATTTGTCTATTAAATTTCATCAGATTATGCAAAATAAATTTTTTAATATATAGCCTTTTAATACATTTTTAATTTTTGGGAAGGCCGTATAGGGAACAATTATAAATAATAAATTATGGGATGTGCAGGTTGTACAGTGTGTAATACAAGTGATGGTGAGGTAAAAGGTTGTAAAAGTAACGGCAGTTGTGCTACGGGTTCATGTAATAGACTCAATACTTATGATTGGTTGTCTGCTTTGGATGTTCGCGATGCTTATCCGTTCGATTTAGTGGAGGTGAGTTTCAAAAATGGCTCACATAAAGGTTTCTTTATTCTCGAGAATTTACCTGAAATTTATGTAGGTGCCGATGTTGTCGTAGAAACCGGGACGGGGTATGACGTTGGCAGAGTTACCTTGATCGGGGAGCTTGTTCGCTTACAATTAAAGAAAAAAAGGGTAAGAGAAAATACAGTCTTTACGGCGGTTATTCGATTAGCCAATGAACGTGACCTGGAAAGATTGGAGGATGCCCGTCAACAGGATATTCCAACGCTGGTCAAAGCAAGAGCTATTTCAAGATCTTTGGATTTAGATATGAAAATCGGAGACGTTGAATATCAAGGGGATAAAAGAAAGGCTACCTTCTATTACACAGCTGATGGCAGGGTGGATTTCCGTGAATTGATTCGCATCTTTGCCAGAGAATTTAGAGTTAAAATTGAAATGAGGCAGATTGGAGCCAGACAAGAATCTTCCAGAATTGGCGGCATAGGTTCTTGTGGAAGAGAATTGTGCTGTTCCACCTGGTTGTCCGATTTCAAATCAGTGTCAACTACAGCAGCCAGATATCAGAACCTGGCAATTAATCAGGCAAAATTGTCGGGTCAGTGTGGTAGGTTAAAATGCTGCCTCAATTTTGAACTGGATACCTACATGGAAGCCATAGAATCGTTCCCTGAACGAGCTGATAGAATAGAAACATTAAAGGGAAAAGCTATTTTAGTTAAAACGGATATCTTTAAAGGTCTCCTTTTTTATGCATACGAACACGATCATGGAAGAGGTAAATTATACCCTCAGACGATAGACAATGTTAAAGAAATTCAGCATGCTGCCATGAGAGGGAACTTTTTACCTGACTTTAAAGAAATGGAGGGCTTAGTCAAACCAGAAGAGTTCGAAGGCGGCGGAAAAGATTATTCCGACGTTACCGGTGCTGTTGAATTACCAGAGGAGATTCGAAGAAAGAAAAAGAAAAGTAGTCGTTTTCAAGACAGAAGGCCCACAGACGATCGTCCTCAACAATCAATGAACAGACCCCAGCAAAGTAACCGGCCAAACCCTGCGGAAAGACCAAATACAGGGGAAAGACCTACAGGAAACAGGCCGCAAGGAAACAGACCTCCTCAAGGTAACCGTCCACAAGGGAATCGTCCTCCATTTCGTCAGGGGGATGGCACCCGGCCGGAAAACAAACCAAATGAAAACAGGAGAGAGGATAGTAGCCCAAAAGGTGAAGCTTAGCTTTTTGAAAGCTAAATGTAATATGACAGGGAACAAATATTTAGCAGATATTGTTATTTGCGGTAGTAAATCGTGTGGTTCGTTTGTAAATTCGTAAAAATTTTTGACAGGAATGAAATATGATGTAACAGTTATTGGTGCAGGTCCGGGAGGGTACGTAGCAGCTATCAGATGTGCCCAATTAGGCATGAAAACTGCCCTGGTAGAAAAGTATAATTCATTGGGTGGCACATGTTTAAATGTGGGTTGTATCCCTTCAAAGGCGTTGTTAGACTCTTCAGAACACTATTTTGCAGCTAAGGAAAAATTCAGTAGTCACGGTATAAACGTAGGTAGTCTGAGTGTCGATATGCCCAAAATGATCCAACGTAAAAACGAGGTGGTCGTGCAAACGGTAAAGGGCATTGAGTATTTGATGAAAAAAAATAACATAGATGTTTTTCATGGTCATGCTTCATTTACTGACAGCAATACCATAAATATTGTTACCTCTGCAGCTGAAACCAAAGTATTGTCATCCGATAAATTCATCATCGCTACCGGTTCAAAACCCATTGTTCCGGAAGCTTTTAATTATGATAAGAAAAGAGTAATTACCTCAACGGAGGCTTTAGGTATTCAGGAGGTTCCCAAAAAAATGGTCGTAATAGGCGGCGGAGTTATTGGTTTGGAACTAGGTTCAGTGTACGCCAGACTTGGAACTAAAGTGGAAGTCATTGAGTTTATGGATACCTTAGTCCCTTCCATGGACACGGAATGTGTGAAGGAATTACAAAAATCAATGCAAAAAATGGGAGTTACTTTCCATTTGAGTGCCCAGGTTACGCGGGTTGTGCCTTCTGAGAAATCGGTAGCTGTCTTTTATAAAAAAAAGGGAACTGAAACGGAATTGGAAATTTCAGCAGATTATTGCCTGGTTTCTATAGGTAGAAGGCCCTATACCGATAATCTTGGATTGGAAAACGTTGGTATAGAAGTAGATGCAAAAGGAAAAATAAAAGTGAACGAGCATTTACAAACGGCTGTCCCTACTATTTATGCCGTTGGTGACGTTATTCAAGGCCCTATGTTGGCGCATAAAGCAGAAGAGGAGGGTATTTTTGTCGCTGAAGTTATGGCTGGGCAAAAACCTCATATTAACTATAATCTTATTCCCAATGTCATTTATACCTGGCCTGAAGTGGCAGGTGTCGGTCAGACAGAAACCCAGTTGAAAGAGGCAGGTATTCCTTTTAAGTCAGGTAAATTCCCTTTCAAGGCATTGGGAAGAGCGAGGGCCAGCACAGATATAGAGGGATTGGTAAAAATGCTTTGCCATGCTGAAACTGATGAAATTTTGGGCTTACATATAACAGGGGCAAGAGCGGCCGATCTAATAATGGAAGGGGTAACCTTAATGGAATTCAGAGCTTCCGCTGAAGACGCTTGCCGTATGAGTCATGCTCATCCAACGTACGCTGAAGCGATAAAAGAAGCAGCCTTAGCAGCGACAAGTAACCGCGCTATTCATATTTGAAAGCAGGCCGTTTAACTTTTTCCCGCAAGAAGAAAAACTATTTCGCCGCGAACCTGACCGGGATGCTCCTTAAAGTATGTCTGGAGTTCAACAAGGGAACCTCTGTGAAATGTTTCATGTAGTTTCGATAACTCCCTGCAAACACATGCATTCCTGTCAGGTCCGCAAATAGTTGAAAGTTCGTCAATTAGCTTTACCAATCGATGCGGGGATTCGTAAATGACGGAGGTTTCCGGGAGTTGCTCAATATATTTTAATCTGGTTTGCCTCCCTTTTTTATGAGGTAAAAATCCTTCATAATGGAAACTATCCGTCGGTAATCCAGAGGCGGCCAACGCAGGTATTATGGCTGTCGCACCAGGAAGACAGGTTACTTCAACTCCGGCACGTACACAGGCACGAACCAAAAGGAATCCGGGATCAGATATGCCAGGTGTTCCTGCATCAGAAATAAGAGAAATGGAGATGCCGGAAATTAATTCTTTCACTACATTTTCCGTCACATGATGTTCGTTGAAGGCATGAAACGGACGTAGAGATGTCGAAATCCCATGATGATCAAGTAATTTCCTCGATGTCCGCGTATCTTCAGCTAATATATAATTACATTCCTTTAAAGTGCGAATGGCACGTAGGGTTATGTCCTCCAGATTTCCAATGGGCGTAGGCACCAAATACAGCATAGGTACCGATTAATCTATTTCCTTGATGTGGAAAGTATAATTTTCCATAATCAGATTGGCCAGTAATTTTTTACATGCCAAATTGATTTTATCATTTGCCTCAGATTCATTTTCAGCCTCTAGTTGCACTTGAATGTGTTTTCCAACCCTGATATCTAAAATACCATCTACAGGAATATGGTGAAGATTCTTTGCCACGGTCTTGCCTTGAGGATCAAGTAGTTCCTTGTGAGGCATGATGTCAATTTCCGCCAAAAATTTCATATTATTTTTTTTGAAGTATAGAAATGAGTAAATAAGGACAATAGAATATAACTGGTTATCCAGGTTAATGGTGCCAGTTTAGGCTGCCAAATTAACACTATTGCACAAAAAACAGCAAAAATAATTTTAAGTTGGTTATTTTTCCAACCCCCTTTTATCTTTAAACTAAACATTGGCAGATTTGCCTGCATAAGCAGACTAAGTGCAATTATATAAACAATTAATAATTTAATATCAAGAAGATTATGGAGGACTGATTCTTTGTAAAACAAATGAATGAGAAGGAGGCCAACGGCAAAAAGGGTGCATGCAGGCGTTGGTAAGCCGATAAAATCAGTATTTTGACGTATATCTATGTTGAATCGTCCCAATCGCAGTCCGGCGGAAAGGGTAATAGCAAAAGCCGGCATTCCTATCCAATGCCATGTGTCTGGCCAGGATTCCGTTTGATTTTGGACTATCAGGCCGTAGAAAATAATTCCAGGTACAAAACCAAAGGAAACCATATCTGCCAGGCTGTCCAGTTCTTTTCCTAAAGGAGACTGGATATTGAGCCACCT
>CAMDWC010000174.1 GCA_945878825.1 Haliscomenobacter hydrossis DSM 1100 | reverse complement strand
GTATTAACGCCTTTTATTATCAAATCGCTCATATCAACAGCAAAAAAAATGGATATTCCCATTATAGTGGATCCAAAAGATTTACATTTTTGGGACTATCAGGGGGTGACTATATTTAAACCAAACAAAAAGGAAATTCAGAAAAAAATACCTTTTTTATTTGAAAATAATATTTCTGATTTAAAAAAAGTGTCAGATTACATTTTTGATAAACTAGATTGCGAAATTTCAGTTATTACCCTGGGGGAAGACGGACTTTGGATTGCAAATCGTTCTTCCTGTTTTTGGATTAAAGGTATTAAACAGGAAATAAGTGATGTTTGTGGCGCAGGTGACGCAGTCATTTCCAGCCTTGTTTGGTCCCTATTTAAACAGGTTGACCTGGAAACAATGGGAAATATAGCCAATGCTGCAGGTGCTCAGGTTTGTTCCCGTTCCGGCGTGGTTTCCCTGGAACTACATTCCTTTACATCCTATTACTTAAATTTATATACTGTACTAAACAAATAAATATTAACAACATGAAAAAATACATGCGCATTTTGTCCTTTTTTCTTCTGAATCTCCTCCTCATTTCAATGGTTGGTTTCAGCCAGACTATATCGCCATTTTATAGTGAAACATTCGCTTCTACAGCTGATTTTTCGGCTAAGTGGGTCTCCGGCGGGACTAATGCAGGGCCTGAAAAATGGAAATGGAACAATAATCCTAAAAGTTTATTCGAAGGACAACCCGATTTTACTTCAAAAACGGCCGCTAATGGTTTTGCTGTATTTAATTCTGAAGATAACGGAGAAAATCCCCATGATGTTCTTTTGACTACTATTACACCTATAAATTGTGTAGGTAAAAAAAATATCTTTTTAAGATTCGAAAATCAATACGCTTTTTATTCCCCTCCAAGTCAGTCCATAGCTCAGGTGGGGATTAGTTTTGACGGTACTGCCTTTGTTTACACTACCATCCTGACCGATGTAGCTGCAAATAATGTAAGTGCCTCCCGTCAAATTGTTACCTTAGAGTTACCTGACGCTGCAGGAAAAGAAAAGGTTTTTATTCGTTTTCGTTGGAAAGGTAATTACGAATATGCCTGGCGTATAGACGATTTAGGCCTTTTTGAAGGTAATCCGCAACCCGCCAGAGATTTGGTGATTTCTGCGCCTATTCTTCCCGAAAGTTTTGGCGTTCCCGTGTCTCAGGTTCAAGAAGTACCTTTCGTAGCTACCGTAAGTAATAAGGGAACATTGGCGCAACCTAAAGTTAAGTTTTCCGTCAAGGTTATTTCTTCTAATGGTCAGTCGTTTAATGCCGATACTACTTTTTTGAATTTGAAAAGTGGGCTGGTAGATACTTTTTCTATATCAAAAATTTTCATTCCAAGGGATACAGGAAGTTATGCTACCCAGTATCTTGTTTCTACTGATTCTATCGATGAGGTTCCTTCAGATAATAGTTTGGTTACTAATTTTTTAGTCACCAGAAATTTATATGCGAAAGATGATGGCGTTTTATCCAGTGCCACCCAGCCTTCTGTTGTAACGGGTGATATCTGGGAGGCTGGAAATTATTATTATGTGAAAAAGGGCGGCTTCGATGCTTATGAGGCTTCTTTTTCAGTGGCTAGTAACGGAAACTCCCATTTCGGCAAATCTGTGAGTTTACTTCTCTATCAATATATTGATAATGGAGATGCTAAATTTGATGATAAAGATGTAAAAGTGGTAGGGTACGGTTTTCACGAATTTAAGGTAGAAAAGAATTTTGAACTCATCAATACGCCATTGTTAAATCTGGAAAACAATAATCCGGGCGTTCCATTAAAAGCAGACGGCGACTATATTCTTATGGTGCAATACGCAAAAGATATGTTTATGCCCTACAGTAAAATAACCTATAATTATGGACAGCTGTCAACCATTATTAAAAATGGGGATTGGTTTGGAGGTGGTTTTGGAAAGGATATAACTGCCCTGGTTCGTATGCGCATAAGAGAAAAATCTACCCCGGTAAATGTGATTAAAAGCGAATCAGTTGGAATGGAAATATTTCCAAATCCAGCGCAGGACGATTTCTTTGTTAAGATAAATGCCGTAGAACCCGCTGATTTTGAAAGTTATGCCCTATTTGATGTTCAGGGTAAAAAGGTCTGGGAAGAAAAAATTGTCCTTACAGGTAACGTTTTCTTTAGGATAAATGCAAATCTTCCCGATGGGAGTTACCTCGTTCAATGTAAAACCAAAAAAGGTGTTATGACTGGTAAAGTGCAAATAGTCAATTAAAATGATGAATAAAAAGGGAGACAAAATGATTATTTGTCTCCCTTTTTTTAAGATATCTTGCGAAATGCGATTAAAAATTTTACCCCAATTTAGTCAAGGCCTCCATTAATCCTTTTAGCTTGGTCTGACCATCAGCTAATTTCTGCCTTTCTTTATTGACTATATCAGCAGGAGCGCTATTGGCAAACTTTTCATTGGATAGCTTATTCTCAACTGAAGAGATAAATTTCTGATAATATTCAATCTCTTTTACCAATCTACCTTTTTCCTCTTCCACATTAATGGTCGTATTAATTACCAGATAGCATTTATCATTTCCACCGAGGAAGGTAACCGTATTGGGTATTTCTTCCTCCGTTAAGGAAACCTCGTTTAACACACTGGTCTTGCAAAGCGCTTCTTTTATCCCTTTTCTATGTAACCATTGAATTGTCAACATCGATTTTTGAAAATAAAGCGTTAGTTCTTCCTTCATTTTAATCTGATGGTTATTCCTAATTTCACGAACGGAGGATGTGACTAATTTCAGTAAATCTACATCTGCAATAAGTAACTTATCGTATTCGTATGCGGACGGCCATACACTTACTACACAATCTTCACCTTCCGCTCTTTGTTTTAACTGATGCCATATTTCTTCTGTCACAAAGGGCATAAAAGGGTGTAAAATGGTCATTAATTTTTCAAAATGAGCTGTAGCCTGGTCGAGTACTTTTTTCTGAATAGGTTCGCCATAAGCGGGCTTTATGAGCTCCAGGTACCAGGAACAAAAATCATCCCATATCAACTTATACACTGTTATGAGTGCTTCACTCAGTCGATAGGAATTAAACTGATCTTGAAGTAGAACGAGTGTTTGGTTAATTCTTGCGTCTAACCATTGGTTGGCAAGCTCGGCAATAGCATGATCACCATCGTTCTTTTCAATTTTTGTAACTTCCCAACCCTGCAATAACCGCAAAGCATTCCACAGTTTATTACAGAAATTTCTACCCTGTTCACAAAGCTTACTTTCATTTAATACTTCTTGTGTTTTAAGGTCGAAAGGCGCATCAAAAATAATATCATTTCCAGCGGCAGCCGAAGACAAGACACCAAAACGAACGCCATCGGCACCATAAGTGTCTATGAGCGCTAAAGCATCAGGAGAATTACCCAATGACTTAGACATTTTTCTTCGTTTATTATCCCTAACCATTCCCGTATAATAAACGGCTTTAAAAGGCATAGCCCCTTTTTCTTTTATTTTGCCGGCACCGAGTAATTCCGGTGAAAATTCATAACCGGACATAATCATTCTTGCTACCCAAAAAAACATAATATCCCAACCGGTTACTAAAACTTGCGTAGGATAATAATAAGCTATTTCTTTTGGATCTTTGAAGCCGTCAAAAACAGAAATAGGCCAAAGCCATGAAGAAAACCAGGTATCAACGACATCTTCGTCTTGTTTTAAATCGGCCAAAGTCAATGAAGCGATCCCTGTTTTTTCTATGGCTTGCTTTAAAGCGTCGTCAGCCGTTTTGCCTACAAAAACCTGTTGATTTTCGTCTTCCGCCTCTGTTTTTAGGAACCAAGCAGGAATTCGTTGTCCCCACCATAACTGTCTGCTGATACACCAGTCTCTGATGTTGTCCTCTTGCAGCCAGCTTTGATACATGTTAAACATTGACTCCGGGTAAAATTTCACTTCACCGCTTTTCACAGCCTCAAGGGCTGTTTTCGCAAAGGGTTTCATGTCAACAAACCATTGTAAACTAAGTCTTGGCTCAACGACCGCATCGGTTCTTTCGCTATGACCAATACTCGTTCTATAATCCTCTATTTTTTCTAAGGCGCCCGCTTCTTCTAATAACTTTTTTATATTTTTTCTAGCCTCAAAGCGATCCTGACCGACCAGAATAGTAGCCTTTTCATTTAATTTACCGTTTGGGGTCAAAATATCTATAACGGGTAATTTATGTTTCTTGCCAATTTCATAATCATTCTGATCGTGTGCCGGGGTGATTTTTAAAGCACCGGTGCCAAAAGAGATATCGACATAAGCATCGGCGATGATGGGAATTTCCCGGTTGATTAGGGGAACAAAGACCGATTTACCAATAAATGACTGGTATCTTTCGTCTTGTGGATGCACAGCAATGGCAACATCAGCCATGATGGTTTCAGGTCTTTGCGTCGCGATGGTGATAAAAAGTGCTGGATTATCGGTACGATAGTATTTTAAATGAAATAATCTGGCATTTTCTTCTTTGTAAATGACCTCCTCGTTTGATAAAACAGTAAGTGCCTCAGGATCCCATTGGGTCATCCTCAAGCCACGGTAAATTCTACCTTTCTCATAAAGATTGACGAAAACATGCAAAACGGCATCGGAAAGGGAAGGTTCCATGGTAAAGCGCGTTCTTTCCCAGTCGCAGGAGGCACCCAGTCTTTTTAATTGATCTAAAATAATACCTCCGTATTTATCTTTCCAGGCAAAAGCGTGTTCTAAAAAAGCATCTCTTCCAATATCACCTTTTTTAATTCCCTGCTCTCTTAATAGTCTTACCACTTTAGCTTCTGTCGCTATACTGGCATGATCTGTTCCGGGCACCCAACAGGCATTTTTACCCGATAATCTTGCTTTCCTTATTAAAATATCCTGTATCGTATTATTTAGCATGTGCCCCATGTGCAAAACCCCGGTAACGTTGGGTGGAGGAATAACTACGGTAAATGGCTCCCTTTCGTCAGGTTCTGAATGAAAATAATTTTTTTTAAGCCAATAATCATACCACTTTGTTTCTGTTTCCTGGGGTTGATAGCGCGCTGACAAGGACATATTTTTCACTTTTAAGGATGGTTAACATCCTATTTTAAAAATTCTAATTCGACTTGAGTTTGTAAAATGTCTTCCAAGGTTTCTTTCCTCCTGATTAAATGAAGACCTCCATCCATAAACAGAGCTTCCGCTGGTCTTGGTCTTGAATTATAATTTGAAGCCATGGTGTAACCATAAGCTCCGGCATTGTGAAAACACAGGATATCGCCTTCTCTAATCTCGGGTAATTCCCGATGTTTTGCAAAGGTATCTGTTTCACATATATTGCCCACAATATCATAAGATAATACAGCGCCATCGGGATTGGAACAGTTGGTTATATGATGATATGCGTCGTAAAACATGGGCCTAATCAGATGATTAAACCCTGAATCAACGCCGGCAAATAATACATAAGGTGTATGTTTAACCACATTTACCTGTGTAAAAAAGTAGCCGGCTTCACTTACCAAATATTTCCCTGGCTCAAAAATCAGAGACAAATTCCTGCCATAATCCTGACAAAATTGATTGAAAGAGGCGCTTAATAATCTACCTAATTCGTAGATATCTGCTTTTTTATCTTCCGGTTTATAGTTTATTTTGAATCCTCCGCCTAAATCTAAAAAGGCTAAATCAGGGAATTGTAAGGCTATGTCAAACAACAAATCAGCTACCTTAACAAATGATTCAGCATCTTTTACGTCAGAGCCAATATGTATATGCAGTCCTTCTACTTTTAATCCGGTTTTAGCAACGATAGATTTTATATCATCTATCTGTTCAAAGGAAATACCAAATTTAGAATGCGTATGACCCACGGAAATATTTATGTTACCGCCTGCAAGAATATGTGGATTTAGCCTAACGCAAACAGGGGTCTCCGGGAAAACCTGGCCAAAACGAAGAATAAAGGGTAAATTATCAATATTTATACGAACCCCCATTTCAACGGCCTCGGCTATTTCTTCAAAGCCAACCATGTTAGGGGTAAACATGATATCGTTCGGTTTGAACCCCGCCAATAAACCAATCTTGATTTCTTCTATTGAAACAGTATCTAAACCTGTTCCCCAATTTTTCATCAGGCGCAACACATTAATATTAGTCAAGGCTTTACATGCATAATGTATATGCAAATCGTCGACAGAAAACGCGGCTTTAAACGCTGCTACCTGTTTTGCCATTTCATCGGCATCGTAAACATATAAAGGCGTTCCTAATTTGGCACACCAAATGGCTGGCTCAAATCCTTCTGGAATGGCTTTGCCTCTTATTTCTGAATGATTCATTGAAAATTCTTAAAATTTACCCCAAAATTGCGATAATTCTTTCAGAACCTTGCACCCAATGGGTGCAATTTTGCATCTTAGCAAGAAATATCCTTTTTCTGCCTTTGTTTATAAGGGTTTATATTTGTTATGGAGGAATCATTGATAATTCAGCTTTGCTTAAAACAGGACCATACAGCCCAGGAATTC
>CAMDWC010000173.1 GCA_945878825.1 Haliscomenobacter hydrossis DSM 1100 | reverse complement strand
CTGTTGGAATATATGGATAAAAAACTCATTAGCATAGGAAATTTATAATGGAATTTGGAATTTTAAGCCTCGTGCCTCCTCTTATTGTCGTTCTTTTTGGCATCTTTAGCAGAAGGTCTTTAGAATCTTTGTTTATTGGTTGCATCGTTGGTTCGATCATGATAGATTGGAAACAATTCCCGGGGAATTTCCTTTCCTTACTTTCCGAAACCATGGCAAATCCTTCCCTAATCTGGGTGATTTTAGTTTGTGGCATTTACGGAATGCTCATTCAACTTATTGTCGCCAGCGGTAGTGCCGTCGCTTTTGGGAATTATCTGTTGCGTTTTATTAAAACCCGGAAATCGGCATTGTTGACCACCTGGTTTACAGGCTTATTTGTTTTTCCTGATGATTATCTGAGTGCATTAAGTACAGGGGTAAGTATGAGGAATATCACGGATAAATTTGGTATTTCAAGGCCTTTACTTGCTTATTTGGTTAATACGACGGCTGCCCCAGTCTGTGCCATTATTCCTTTATCAACCTGGGGCGTATTTACCTCCAAATTATTGGAAGACAATAAGTTAGTTCCAGTTGGACAAGGTTTATGGGGCTTTGCCGCTACCATTCCATATAATTTTTATGCACTTTTCGCCCTTTTGGTCTCCTTCCTCGTTGCTTTAGGAATCATTCCGCTGTTCGGTAAAATGAAAGCGGCGGAAATTGCTGTATCTACTGTGGATATCGCAACAGATTTGAATCATAAACAGCCAGCAAAGGTTAAGCCTATCGATTTTATTTTTCCAATGTTTGTCCTTATCGGAGGTACTCTTCTATTGAAAGGCGATGCCCTGCAAGGAGCTGCTCTGGCCTTTGTTTTAACTATCGCCTGGTACTTTTTTAGAAAAGTGATGACTTACGACCATATCAGTAATCAGGCTTTACTTGGTTTTAAGGAAATGATTTTGCCATTAGCCATTTTAAGCCTTTCTTTTTTTTTAAAGACGATCGGTGATGAAATGGGATTGACGCCTTACGTGATAGCGGAGGTAAAGGGAAATTTTCCCCCATTTTTGTTACCTGCCAGCTTATTTGTCTTGCTGGCCTTCATATCCTATACCACCTGTTCCTCCTGGGGCTTATATACGGTGGCTTTACCCATTGTCATTCCTTTAAGTTTGGCGCTGAATATCAATCCATTTTTAATGGTGGGTTCTGTCCTTTCCGCCGGAGTATTTGGTAGTAATGCCAGTTTTTTTTCCGATTGTACTATATTGACGGCATCCAGTACGGAATGTTCTCCAACGACACATTCTTTCAGTCAATTACCTTATGCCCTCCTCGCTTTTCTGCTGGCTACCGCCGGTTTTGCCGTTGGCTTTTGGATTTTTTAATAAAAATAAATCTTTATGAACATATTAATCAGGAAAATGGAAAAGAGAGATGCCGATCAATTAGCGCATCTTCAAGAGGTGGTTTTTCCCGATTTGATTCCTGAGGAAAGGATGAAGGCCATCCATTTTTCCTCTCACCCTGATCTTTTTCCTGAAGGGCAATGGGTGGCTGAAATAGACGGTAAAATAGTTGGAAGTACTTCCAGTATCCGGTATCATTTTAATCCCTTATCCCCTGAAATGCATCGCTTTGCTGATTTATTTGACGATGGATTCATGCGGACCCATCAGCCAGAGGGAAATTGGCTTTATGGCATGGATATGGCCGTGTTTCCTGAATTCAGAGGCCTCGGTATCGCCCGACGCTTGTATAGCGCCCGACAAAAGGTGGTAAACACTCTTGGACTGGAAGGCCAGGTTACCGTTGGCATGCTCAATGGTTTTGCCGCTCATTCCAAAGAGTACTCCCTGGAGGAATATTATCTGGCGTTGAAAAATGGTGACCTGAAGGATCCTACGGTTTCTGTTCAACAGAAAATTGGATTCAATATGGTTTCTTTGATGACAGATTATTTATCAGACCCAACCTGCGGAAATGCCGGCGTTTTGCTTGTATTACCATCAAGTGTTGAAGTTTAAATGATGGAAAATGAAAAATATTAATTTAGTTACGTCGATTCCTGGTCCTAAAGCAAAGGAAATTATTGCCCGGCGAACGGCAGCTACCCCAGCTGGTTTGGCAAAATCTACGGAAATAGTGGTCGAAAAAGCCCAGGGAGCGCTCGTTTGGGATGTGGACGGGAATCAATTGCTTGACTTTGCCGGCGGTATTGGCATGCTGAATCTGGGCCATAGACCGGAAGCAGTGGTGCAGGCTATTCACAAACAGGCTGATCAATATTTGCATAGCTGTGCATTGGTCACCACCTTTGAACCTTACGTTGAATTAGCAGAGTTATTGAATAAAGTAACCCCTGGTGATTTTCCTAAAAAGACCTTATTGGCAGGTTCAGGTTCCGAAGCAGTTGAAAATGCCGTCCAAATAGCCCGCTATTATACAAAAAGACCTGCTGTTATTTGCTTCGAAGGCGGTTATCACGGAAGAACTCATCTGACCTTATCCCTGACCAGTAAATATGGCTTATTTAAAAAAGGATTCGGCAGTATGTCTTCCGATATCTATCGCTTGCCCGTTCCAAATCTATACAGGATTCCCGCAGGGATGACAGAAGACGAGTATCTTCATTTTTCTATTCAACAACTTGAAAATGCGCTGATTGCCCAGGTAGATCCCGAGGCTTTAGCCGCTATTTTAATTGAACCTGTCCTCGGAGAAGCTGGATTTATTCCTGTTCCTCCCTTATTTCTACAAAAAATCAGGGAAATTTGTACCCGTACCGGAGCCATTATGATTGCTGATGAAGTTCAATGCGGTTCAGGCAGAACAGGGCGTTTTTGTGCTATTGAGCACAGTGGCGTTATCCCCGATATGGTCGTTCTGGCGAAATCAATGGGTGCCGGTATGCCTATCAGTGCAACGATTGGTAGGGCTGAAATAATGGACGCTGTTCATCTTGGTGGCGTCGGTGGCACTTACGGTGGGAGTCCGGTGGCCGCTGTGGCTGCCATCGAGGCAGTAAAACAATTATCGTCCCCCGCTTTTTTGTCACAGTCAACCCGTTTTGGAGAAAAAATAGAAGCTTTAATGGCTCCCTGGGTGTCGAAATATCCTTGTGTTGGCGATGTTAGAGGTATGGGGGCTATGCGTCTGGTGGAATTTGTGAAAGATAAGAAAACGAAAGAGCCAGATCCTGGCATCGCATTGGAAATTATTAAGGAAGCCGTTTCAAATGGTATCATTTTGATTAGGGCGGGGCTATACAGCAATTGTATCCGATTGCTTCCTCCTATTGTCATGACCGATGATCAATTGGAAGAAGGCCTGTCCGTTCTTGAAAATGCGATAGCCAATAAATCATTTGCTGCTGTTTAATTTTCTGTCATGAATCCATACCTATTTCATAATGCTAAGATCTTTCTCCTCGACGGGAAAAATAATCATTGTGAGGCCATGGTGGTGGAAAATGACCGCTTTAAGGCTTTTGGTACCTATCAGGAGCTGCTTTTATCTTTTCCTGATGCCATACAAGTGGATCTTGACGGGCATTTTGTTTTTCCGGGATTCAATGATGCTCATATTCACCTTTGGAAAGTGGGAAGTCTTTTGGGCCATACTCTCGACTTAAGGGGCGTGCATTCAAAAGAAGAAATGCTGGCTTTATTGAATGATTTTGCCGTAAATGCTACCTCAAAGGATTGGCTTCTGGCCCGTGGATTTAATGAGGCGTTATGGGAAAATGGGACATTGCCCACTTGTAAGGACCTGGATATTCTTTTTCCAGACAGACTTTGTCAGGTTATGCGCACTTGCGCTCATATTGTTGTGGTTAATTCTTTTGCTTTGCGTTTGGCTGGCATCGATGAAAATACAGCAGATCTAGCGGGAGGTCATATCGGCCGTTTTGAAAATGGGAAACCAAATGGCATTCTTTATGAGGCGGCTATAAAACTAATGGCCCCTTTTATTCCTGAAATTACTACGACCGAATATAAGAAAATGATCCTTGAGGCGCAGGAAAAATGCCTGGAAATGGGTATTACCTCTATCACAGATCCTGAAATTTATACCCCGCAACGAGTAGCTTATGAGGCATTGGAAAAAGAGGGTTTACTTAAGTTAAGAGTCAATCTTTTTTTGGTTCACCTGCCTGATATTAAACCTTCCAATCCTTACTTAACAAAAGATAGTTGTACTGGAAGGTTGCAAATGGATACCTTGAAATTTTTCGCCGACGGTGGTTTAAGTGGTCAGACTGCCGCTGTATTCAGACCATATAAAGCGTCTGATAATTTTGGAGTATTAAGGATGTCAACCGATTATTTTTATAATCTGGCCTCAAAAGGACAGATAAATGGTTGGAAAATAGCTACCCATGCCATCGGCGATGCAGCCATAGATCAGGTTTTATCGGTGTATGAAAAATTAAAAACAGAGGTAAATCATTCGTTGGTTCATCGAATTGAACATCTCGGATTACCTCATGCCAGGCATATCAGTCACATGAACCGACTTGGTATTATTTGCGCCAGTCAGCCTGCTTTTGTAAGAGAATTAGGTCCCAATTTCAGGCAATATCTCGATACCGTATATCAACAAATTGTTTATCCATACCACACCCTGCTAAAGGAAGGCGTTACGCTTGCTTTTTCCTCTGATGCCCCGGTGGTCAGAGATTTTAAACCATTGTCAGGGATAAGAGATGCTGTTCAACGTATTGATGAACAAGGATATACACATAATCCACAGGAGAAAATAATTATGGAGCAGGCCTTCATAGCTTATACCTATGGTGGTGCCTTAGCAGATGGGGCAGGGGATATAAAAGGGAAAATGGCCCCGCATTTTTTAGCTGATTTTATCGTTTTAAATAAAAACCCTTTCCAATCTTCCTGGGAGGATTGGGATCAAATAAAAATAGAAAAAGTTTATATAGGAGGAAAATTAATACTTTAAATACATTAAAAATGAGATGGATAAGCATTATAACGATTTTATTTTTCTCGTTAGGTTGTAATACTGACCAATTTATTAATGCAGATCATGGTTACAGGCAACCCGCAGAATACGAACCTACAAAGGCCGTTTGGATGCAATGGCCAAGGAATACCCATAAGCTGGATGCTCCCATAGAAGAAGTGCTTTTTCAAATGTTCAAAGAAATTACACCTTATGCCCATTTGAATTTGTTGATAACTGATATGGCACTCAAAAGGGAAATATTAAAGAATGGTAAAAAGTATAGTATAGATTCTTCCAAAATTTCTTTCCTTTTATTCCCATATAATGAATTCTGGACGAGAGATATGGGGCCAAGATTCCTGATAAATAAACAGAGGAAAAAAGCTATGGCAGATTTTAGTTTCAATACCTGGAGTTATGCCGACGAAAATGATTCATTGGCTATTTTGGATGAGAAATTAGATGAAAAGATAGCGGCATTCTTGAAAATGCCATTGTATTCTTCCCCGCTGATTGCCGAGGGAGGCGACAATGAAATCAATAGCAAAGGGGTGCTCATGTTAACCGAAAGTGTGCAGTTTCTGAGAAATCCTCAGCTTACTAAAAAACAAATTGAAGAAGAATACAGAAAAACCTTAGGCGCGACTTCCTTTATTTGGTTTAAAAAAGGACTAAGAGATGACGATTTTACCTTAAATGGTCCATTGGTCAGCAAACAGGGAGACTCCATTTACACATGCCTGACAACCAATGGGCATGTCGATGAATATGCCCGTTTTGCAAATGATTCCACTATCTTAATGGCCTTTGGCGATGTTCTTAGTGAAAATCTCATAGAAAAAGAGACGGCCACACGGTTAGCTGAAAATCTTACCATTTTAAGAAGAAGTAGAAACGCCGATGGAAAACCATTTCAGATTATTTTTCTGCCCTTAGTGCCCCCTCAAATTTCAGAAATGAAAAAGGGAGATGGTACTTATGATTTATTACAATCCATGACTTTTAAATCAGAGCTTAAATATGGATTTAGGGATAAGCCTGAAAAAATGATTGCCGCTGCAAGTTATCTGAATTTTGTGATTATTAACAAATTGGTCCTTGTACCTTTTTATGGCCTTGAAACAGATGAAAAGGCAATGGTTGCCTTCAAAAAAGCATTTCCCGATAAGAAAATAGTCCCCATTAACCCTTTAGCCTTACATTGGGGCGGTGGTGGCATGCATTGTATTACTCAAAATGAACCCTTTTAAAAATGAATAACACAGAGATTAAACTCGCATTGATTCAGTCTGCCTGTGGTGCAGATGTTCAGGAAAATGAAAACAGAACGCTAAAGCAAATCGAAGAGGCTGTGGGGTTAGGAGCCAATATTGTTTGTTTACAGGAATTATTTAACGCCATTTATTTTTGCCAATATGTAGATGTAAAAAGCTACCGGTACGCTCAAAAATTTCCAAATGCCTCTACAGATAAGCTTCAGGAGGTGGCCAAGCGTTTGGGTATTGTACTGATTGTTCCCTTTTTTGAAGAAGCCTTACCTGGCGTTTATTTCAATACTGCGGTTGTTTACGACAGGGATGGAACTTATTTAGGGAAATATAGGAAAAACCATATCCCGGAAGGTCCTCAATATCTCGAAAAATATTATTTCACTCC
>CAMDWC010000172.1 GCA_945878825.1 Haliscomenobacter hydrossis DSM 1100 | reverse complement strand
GTGACTGCCCATTTTTTATTCCCAATGCATTTAGTCCTAATAATGACGGAATAAATGACTTATTAGAGGTTTATTCTGCTTGTGAAATCACTGATTACCAATGGAAAGTATATTCAAGATGGGGAAATTTGATAGATAGCGGAATGAACACCTCATGGACAGGACACATTTCCGGGGAATTAATTTCACAAGGATCATATATTTTCATTATCACCTATACCCTTATAGATGTGGACGGAAAAATGATTAAAGGTCAGAAGGAACAAATCATAAACCTGGTCCGATAGATGGATGTGTGACCATTATTACAAATCAATACTGATTTAACTCCTATATTAGCGGTAAATAAAAAAATAGCTCTATGAAAAGGTTAATTTCCCTATTATCTTTTGTTTTAAGTTCGTCACTGCTTATCTCCTCTTGTAATTCCTCCAACACAACAGGCGGTACAAATTTCCAATTGAATGCGCCAGAATTTTCCGAAAAAATAGCAAATACCCCTGGTGGCGTTGTCTTAGATGTTCGTACAACGGGAGAGTTTGCACAAGGACACATTGCCAATGCGACAAATATTAGTTGGAATGATCCGACTTTTGATGGTAAAATTATTAACATTCCAAAAACAACCACAATATTCATTTACTGTCTTAGCGGCGCCAGAAGCATGTCCGCAGCTAATTTTATGCGAAATAATGGCTATTCAAATGTCTATGAATTAATGGGGGGCCTAATGAAATGGTCTGCTGCAAATTTGCCATTAACCACAGATAGTTCAGTGAAAAAAGTAGCTGGCATGGACTTAGCTTCTTTCAAAGAACTAACCAAAGGAGATAAAATAGTTTTAGTCGATTTTTATGCAGACTGGTGCCTGCCATGTAAAAAAATGGAACCTTTCTTAAATGAAATAGCTAACGAAAAAAAGGATAAGGTAACCTTGATCCGTATAAATGCAGATGAGCAAAGTGAGCTTTGTAAAATTCTAAAAATTGACGCCCTACCCTATTTACAATTATACAAAAGCGAGGAATTATTGTGGGAAAAAGTAGGATTTATTGATAAAATGGGCATTGAAAAAGAAATTAACCTTATAAAATTTTGATATTTATTACCTTAAAGATATTTTAAAATGATTATATTGTTATGCCTTTTAACAAAGGTGCATCAAAGACAATAAACTCATTTTAAATTATTCTTATGCAATCTAGCGTCTTATCTGTTGTCCTGTTACCATTAGGATTAGCTATCATAATGATGGGCTTAGGTTTATCTCTCACCATTGCCGATTTCAAAAGAATAATAACCTATCCGAAAGCCATTATCATTGGCTTGTTTTGTCAGATGATAATCCTACCCTTCATTTGCTATTTTATAGCGGTAGGATTTAAATTATCTCCTGAATTAGCGGTCGGACTCATGTTACTTGCGGCGGCACCCGGTGGCCCAACATCCAACCTTTTTTCCCATGTAGCAAAAGGAGACGTAGCATTAAATGTATCATTAACCGCCATAAATAGTCTATTATCTGTCTTTACCATTAGTTTAATCGTAAATATTTCCATTGCTACCTTCATGGCAACGGGGGATGTGATTCCTTTACAGTTTAAAAAAATCATGGAAGTGTGCCTCATTGTACTAGGACCTGTGTCCATTGGTATGTTAATAAGGTCAAAAGCACCAAAGATTGCAGAAAAATTAAATAAACCAGTTAAAATAGCCTCTGCCGTTTTTCTGGCTATCATTATCATTCTTACTCTATATAGCGAAAAGGAAAAATTACCGCTTTATTTCTCCCTGGTTGGTATCCCCGCTTTACTTTTCAATATTTTGTGCATGGCTATCGGTTATTATGTACCCAGATTATTTTCTCTGGATAAATCTCAAGCCATAGCCATCGGCATGGAAATTGGTATTCACAATGGGACTTTAGCCATATTCATTGCCTTGAGTGTCATTGGAAATAATATAATGGCTACTCCGGCGGCTATTTATAGCTTATTCATGTTTTTCACTGCCGCTATTTTTGGTGTATTAGTCAATAAATTTTAATGGATTATTCCACCTTTTTATAAACTTCCATTTTAAAGGCTGGCGTGCAAAAACACAGGAACACAAGATCTTCTGTTCCTGTGTTTTTAATAAACTGAGGCGTATTCTTTGAAATATGGACAGTTTCGCCCCGTTGAACTTCCCCTATACTTTGGCCATACAGATACATTTCCCCCATTCCCTCTAAAATATAATACCATTCATCTGTGTCTGACAACAAATGATTTTCAGTTATCATACCAGGTTTAACTGTTGCCTTGGCAATGGAACCACCTGAATAATTCACTTCATTAAAGAGCTCATTAATAAAACATCCTTCTCCTGAAAAATATGTTTTTGCGGAATCTTCTTTAAAAACAGCTTTTTTCATTTTTTCTTGTTTTTGAAAATTAATATTTGTTAATTTTGAATAAAATGGCAATGAAAAATCTCTCCACCTTATCCTTATTTATTATTGGTCTTTTATCTTTCCACTGCCTGGCTGCACAAGATAATCACAGATTAAACTCATTAAATAAAGTTGTAGATACCCTTTTACAAAGAAATGAATTTAATGGTACCCTTTTATACGCTGTAAATGGAAAAATACTATTTGAAAAATCATTTGGGAACCTTAGTTTATCCGATAAAACACCTATAGACAAGTCTTCTAGTTTTAATCTGGCTTCATTAACCAAACAATTCATTGGCCTGTTAACATTAAAAGTAAAAGAAAAATATCCCTTTAGCCTGGATGATCCGATACAGAAACACCTCCTTTCATTTCCTTATGCAAACATAAAAATAAAACATCTGCTATATCATACGTCTGGTCTTCAAGAATATTTTTATTGGGCAGAAAATCAAACCGGACCTTTGGATACCATTAAAAACAAGGATGTGCTGGCATTTTTAGTCCATCAAAAACCAGCCTTATTATTCACACCGGGATCAAAATTTCAATATTGTAACACTGGCTATATCATTATGACGCTGGTTTTGGAAAAAATAACTGCAAAGCCAATCAATGAAATAATGGATCAATTTTTAATTCAACCTTTGAATCTGACAAACACAAAAATTCATACCATTAATACTTATCACTCCTTTCCAAATAGGGTGAATGGATTTAAAGAGGAAAATGGAAAATTAGTGCAAAATGATTTGTATCGGATAGACGGTGTGTTTGGTGACGGAAATTTATATTCTTCCGCAAATGATTTATTAAAATGGACAGAGGCCTGGAAAAGGGAATTCCTAAAAGCTAAAAACAACCTGGTGGAAGCCTTCCAACCTACTGTTTTAAATAATGGAAAATTATCAAATTATGGATTTGGTTTTCAGATAGATACCCTAAATATACAATACTCCCACACTGGATCCTGGGTTGGATTTTACAATTATATGGCGACCAATTTGAAATCAAAGGAAACCATTATTCTATTAACGAATAATTCAAATCCTTCCGCATCCAGAGCTATTCAACAATGGTTTAACCATAAAACGGTTGAATTTCAAAAAAGCACATTGATAACCAATGTTCGTATTATTGATGGTACAGGACTACCCGAAAGAAAGGGTTCTCTCAGGATTAAAGGGAATAAAATAGTGGAAATGGGGTTATTGAATCCATACATCGGAGAAGAAGTGATAGACGGGCAAAACAATATTTTAGCACCTGGATTCATTGATACTCACAGTCATCATGAGGGTGGATTAGAAGAAAATCTGGAAGCCCTACCAGTTTTAAGTCAAGGAATTACCACCATTTGTATTGGACAAGATGGCTTTAGCCAACCTATGGATTCTCTAAAAAGCAGATATGCACAGCATAAGCCTGCCATTAATTTGCTTAGTTACACTGGACATGCCAGCTTGAGAATCAAACAAATGGGATTAAGGGGATTATTTAGAACTGCCTCCGAAAAAGAGGTAGAAGGTATGAAACTGGATTTGGAAAATGAACTAAAAAAAGGCTCCTTTGGTATTTCCACCGGTCTGGAATACGAGGAAGGCTTTTTCTCAAATAAAAATGAGGTCATTTCTTTAGCTCAAATAGCGGCAAAATATAAAGCACGCTATATGAGCCATATAAGAAGCGAGGATATTCAAATTGAGAATGCGATAGATGAAATTATACAAATTGGAGCCCAGGTTAATCTGCCAGTTCAAATTTCACATATAAAAATTGCACAGAAAAGTAAGTGGGGAAATGCCCCTCAGATTATCCAGCAACTGCAAGCAGCAAGGCAAAAGGGAGTCAAAATCAGTGCAGATATTTATCCTTATACCTATTGGCAATCTACCTTAAGAGTATTATTTCCAAACAGAGATTATGATAATCCTGCCGCGGCTGAATTTGCGGTTAATCAATTATTTGATCCCAGCGAAAGTATCTTATTACGCTTTGCTCCTAACAAGGATTATGTAGGAAAAACGATTTCCCAAATTGCTGAAATAAGAAAATCAACAGATGCTGAAACCTTGCAACGATTGGTAGCGGATGCCTCCCTTTTTGAAGAAAATAATCCCGATTATTCTGGCTCCATTGAAGGAATAATGGGTAAGGCGATGTCAGAAGAGGATCTGAAAACCTTTTTATCATGGCCATTTACCAATGTCTGCTCGGATGGTGGATTTACGGGTCACCCACGTGGAAGAGGTGCATTTCCCAAAATAATTTCAAATTATGTAAGAAATCAGCCTTTACTCACTTTACCAACGGCCATTTACAAAATGACAGGCCTTTGTGCTGAAAACCTGGGATTAACAGATAGAGGCATTCTAACATCGGGAAATTTTGCTGATATGGTTCTTTTTAACCCTTCCATTATACAAGATAAAGCAACCATTACTCAACCTCAAGCGCTGAATGAAGGTATATTACAAGTTTGGGTAAATGGTATTTCCGTTTACAAGGATGGTAAATCAACACATCAATATCCAGGCATGGTTATAACCAGAAATTAATGGAACCTTTACTAACGGAACGATTAATATTAAGACCTTTTTCATTAGACCATGCGAAGGATATATATGAGTTAAACGGTGATCCTGATGTCATGAAATATGTCAGGGAAACGGATTTGGGTTATCGTTTTAAAAAAGCATTCTGGGGAAAAGGATATGGTTCTGAAGCGGCCGGCATTTGTATAAAAGATGGCTTTACCAGACTTCATTTACAGCGAATATATGCGGAAGCTTATACTGAAAATATTGGGTCAATCAGGATAATGGAAATGGTAGGCATGAAGTTCCTAAAAGAAACATTATTAGTGGGAGAACCCGGAGTGATTTATGAAATTTTTAACCCTAATAAATAAAAATATGCCTTTCCAAAAGATTCAAATCTATATTTATTTCACACTGTTTTGTTGTGTTAATAAATTAAATGCGCAATTAACACCGCAAGGTCCCTGGAATAATCCATTACAAATTGCCACTTCAACGGATGGAAAAACATTTAATAATGTAACTGTTTTTCAAGATTCTTCGGGTGTACCAAGTATGATAAAATGGAAAGGGGACACCTTAATTTGTGCTTTTCAGTGGTTTAGAAAACCCATTCCTTCCCCAACATGGGACAGGGTTGCAGTAAAATTTTCTTATAATAATGGACAAACATGGACAGACCCTAAGCCAATTAATTTACAGGGCATTCCAGCTAATTTCCAGAGAGCATTCGATCCAACGATGGTTGTTTTTGGAAAAGATAGTCTAAGAATGTATTTTTCATCTAGTGTAGGTTTACCACAAGGAGGCTTGGACGCATCCGTTAATTGTTATTCAGCAAGGAGTTTGGATGGAATCAATTATACTTTTGAACCCAATGCACGAATTGACGAATTACTTAAACAAGTCATTGATCCCGCTGTTATTTATTTTAAAAATCAATGGCATTATACTGCACCCAAAGGTGCACCACAAGAAGGAGCCTTACACTATACTTCAACAGATGGATTAATATTTAAGCAACAACCCACCTTACCCTCCGATTTTTCACATAACTGGACAGGAAATTTAATGATTGATTCCAATGGGAAACTAAGATTTTATGGTTCTGGAAATCAAATATGGTATAATACAAGCGTAGACGGATTTGTTTGGGATGGTTATATCAATACAAATCTGAAAGGGGGTGACCCCTCAGTTTTACAGGTATCTAATAATAAGTATATAGCCATTTATGTAGGATTACCTTACGTTACATCAGTCAAGGAAATGCATCATCCAGCTATTTATGAGGTTTATCCAAATCCATTTGTTGATCATTTAAACCTTAGGTTAAAAGAGTTTCAGTTAAATAAAAATCTTGTTATTTACAATAATTTAGGTCAAAAGGTATTAGAAAAAAAAATTGATAATTTACTCGTCAACTTAAATTTAGGCTATTTACCACACGGAAGTTATCATATTGTAATAGGAAATATTCCATTTTCTAAAACTATTTATAAATAAAGCAGCAGATACCTTTGGGAACTTTAAAAAAAGTAATTACTTTTAGAAAAGCTATATTAAGTTAGCCAAATATAATTCTGTAAACATCAAAAACCTTAGTTAAAATGCGAAAAAGCAAAAAGGCAGAAGAGTCCCGCCGGTCCTTTTTAAAAAAAGGAGTGGTAGCTTCCTCTTTTTTTATTGTTCCCAGATATGTTTTGGGTGGAACGGGTTACACAGCACCC
>CAMDWC010000171.1 GCA_945878825.1 Haliscomenobacter hydrossis DSM 1100 | reverse complement strand
GTAAACGATTGGGTGATTGCCGGCGGTATGGAAAGCATGAGCAATGTACCTCATTATCTTCCGTCCCTTCGATGGGGAAATAAATATGGCAATGCTGAAGTTTTGGATGGGTTAACAAAAGACGGATTAACGGACGCGTACAATGGTGCTGCCATGGGTAATTGCGGTGATGCGACCGCAGAAAAATATCATTTTTCAAGAGAAGAACAAGATAATTTTGCCATTGAATCTTATAAAAGAACGGCATTAGCTACAGAAAAAGGCTTTTTTAATGCTGAAATTGTGCCCATTACCATTCCTCAAAGAAAAGGAGGTGATCTAGTGATTAAGGAAGATGAGGAATTTAAAAAGGTAGATTTCTCTAAAATCCCTTCCCTTAGACCTGCCTTTTCTCCTACCGGGACGGTTACTGCAGCCAATGCAAGTACCTTAAACGACGGTGCTTCTTCTTTATTACTCGGTTCAAAAGAGGCAGGTGAAAAAGCAGGCATTAAACCCATAGGTAGAATTGTTTCCTTCGCCGATGCCGAAGTGGCTCCTGAATGGTTTACCATTGCTCCGGTTAAAGCAGCTCCGCTTGCGCTAAATAAGGCAGGATTAACCTGGGAGGATATTTCTTTTGTCGAGGTAAATGAAGCTTTTGCTATTGTTCCCCTGGTTTTTGCCAAAACTTTTTCTATCCCCTCCGATAAATTAAATGTTCGGGGCGGAGGTGTTTCTATGGGACATCCTTTAGGTTCCTCTGGTTCCCGTATTTTAGTAACCTTGATCCATACCTTACAACAAAATGGAGGTGGCTATGGTCTCGCTGCCATTTGTAACGGAGGAGGAGGTGCCTCTGCCATGGTTATTGAGGTTTTTCCCGCCTAATTAGAGTAAACTTTTTTCAGCGTACTTTTATTTTATTCACTTTATCGTACCTCATGAACGTTAAAATTTTTGTTACCGGTGGAACTTTTGATAAGGAATATAACGAACTCGACGGTTCCCTTCATTTCAAAGATTCTCATTTACCCGAAATGCTGACAAGAGGTCGGTTTCAAGTGCCCGTTGATTGGACTACCCTGATGATGATGGATAGCCTCGATATGAAAGATAGCGACAGGCATACGATTGCGCAACACTGTATTTCGACACCTGAAAAAAATATTGTGATTACTCATGGCACAGATACCATGGTTGAAACAGCTAAGGTAATTGCCCGTCTTGTAAAAGATAAAACCATTGTGCTGGTTGGTGCAATGGTTCCCTATACTTTTAGTAGTTCTGACGGTTTTTTTAACTTAGGTACCGCTTTTGCTTTTGTTCAGACCCTACCCACAGGGGTGTACATTGCTATGAATGGGCGTTATTTCAAATGGGACAATGTGCGAAAAAACAAAAAAGAAGGAATATTTGAGGAAATTAACTGACTATTCCCTTAGAAACTCTAAGTTATCCTCCTCGTCCAATTCCACCAAAACAGCCTCTTCGCCGGTAATATTTTTACTATTTTTAAACTCGACGATTTCATCAGCAAGGACTTTGACACTTTCATCTATTAAATCGAATACATTGCCCTTTATTTCAGCGCCGATAAATGCAGAGGTAGCCCAAAGGCCCTGGTTCACCAGTTGAATAATGGTACTTATTCCCACAGAATTATCCAATCTAAAAGCTATTTTTGAAGATAAATTTCCTATCTGTTCAGGTAAATATTCCGTATTCAATAAAATACTGAGGGGACGGGAATGAAAAGAAAGCAAGGTTTCTACCCTGGGGGATAAATCTGGCACATAGTGCTTAAATAGTTCTATGGAATTGACGAGACATTCATAATTAAAATGAAAGTTATCTCGTTTGAATGATAGTAAACGTTCTATAGATTTTTCATCGTCGAGTAAACATATTAAAGACCACACCGTTTGCGTTTGAATTAATACGATCTTTCCTTCTTTCAAGGTTGAAGCTGCTGCCAGGATTTTAGGATCAATATTTTGAAAATCAATACTATTTATTTGAACCATGTTAAAATTTACAAATAAGTTAAAGCCAAAATTAATCCTATTAACGCTGAATAGGAGTTTCTTGTTTTTAATGTTTTATATTTTTACTACCCCTCTTTTTGCTGAACACATCATTGGCGGGGTAATGAGCTACAAAATACTGCGATATACCAACAATGACCCTCTTTCTAATAGTTGGCGATACAAATTTACGTTAAAAATATATAGGGATTGTCAGGGATCAGGGGCAAATTTTGATTCATCTCCAGGGACTTTTGCTGCCAATGCTACTATTTACCGCCTGGATCAAAGAAATATACCTGTAAAAACAATTATTTTTCCTTTACCAAGTGTCGTAAAAATAAATCCAAATCCAGGAAATGAATGCTTAAAAGTTCCTCCTAATGTGTGTGTTGAGGAGGGAATCTATGAATTAGAAACCGATTTACCCATTATTGACGCTGCTTATGTAATTAGTTATCAGAGATGTTGCCGGAATATTTCTATTTCGAATATTGTCAATCCAGCGCTAACCGGAGCGACGTTTTCTGTTGAAATAAGTTCTGCGGCACAAAAAGCAAAATTAGACAGTCCGGAATTTTTAAACTTCCCTCCTGTCGTCCTTTGTGACGGACAGTCTTTTGATTTTGACCAGTCGGTTACTTCTATCAGTGGCGACAGTTTAGTTTATTCGCTGGCTAATCCAACGACAGGCGGTGGACCCGACAATACTAATGCTAAAAGTGCCAACGGTGTTGCCCCCGATCCAGACCTCCCTCCCCCTTACAATGAGGTTCAGTACGTTGGGCCAACTTTCACGAGCGCTAAGCCCCTGGGTTTAAACAGTATTCTTACCATACATCCCAGAACGGGCCTCATTCAGGGAAAACCAGCTTTAACAGGACAGTTTGTACTGGGAATTGAGGTAAAACGCTATCGGAATGGCATTTTATACCATACGCTGAGAAGAGATTTTCAAATAAATGTAGGAAATTGCGATGCTAAAGTAAAAGTTAATTTACCCCTCACAAATGTCTCCGGAACCAGTGAAAGTATCTTTCAAAATTGTGGTGAGACCAAAGTGACCTTCAAAAATGACAGTCAGGATACTTCTGCCATTACCTCTTATAACTGGACGTTTACCGGCGCTACCCCAACCCAGATATTTACATCTAATCAACGGAATGCCACCATTGATTTTTTAACATCGGGCATCTATAATGGTAAGTTAGTCCTGAATCCGACGGGAACCTGTAAAGACTCATTGTCTTTCAAAGTAGTTATTCCTCAAAAAGTTAAAGCCGAAATTCAGGTCAAAGGCGATTCTTGTGTTGCACTTCCCCTTAACATTACCTATAAGGGTTTGGTAAAGCCAACCTTCATCCGTTGGGATTGGGAGAGATTCAGTGCAACCTCAAATGGTTTGAAAGGTTGGGTGATTGGAACAGATACCTTTCCCATCGGCACAAGATCTGGAAGTTATACTATCCAGCTTTTGGTAGTAGGAGAAGGAAACTGCCGTGATTCCACCATCTTTAAGGTGCCTTATTATCCTATTCCAGTTTTCGCAAACATAGATGTATCCCCGTCTGATGCATGTGTAGGTACCCCTATTAAATTTTCGACGAACCCTGACATATCAAAGGAAGAACTTACTGTCAAATGGGATTTTGGTGACGGAAAGTCTTCAAATGTCTTACCAGTAACATATAATTATACCAAAGTGGGTCTTTATAAAGTAAGTATAACCTTAACCACTGGAAATGGTATTTGTACAAAAAAAGTAAATTTGACCAATGAACTGAATATACGAAATGGCCCAACTGCCTCCTTCTCATATTCCCCAAAGGAGGATCTTTCGCTAAAACAACTGGTTACCTTTACGAGTAATTCAGGCAACCAGTTAAAGCATTTGTGGAAAAATGGAGATAAAAGAATAGATTCCACGCTGAATTTTTCGTTTGCGCTTCCCGATACGGGTTTTATTCCCATCAGTTTACAAGTCACCGATATTTTAACAGGGTGTTCAGACATTATTTTACAGGAAATATATGTTAAACCACAAGTCAGAATTTTTATTCCTAATGCATTTTCGCCTAATTTTGACGGTATTAACGATGAATTTATCGCCTCAGGTGATTTGGAAATTTTAAAAGACTATAAAATGCAGTTATTTTCACGATGGGGAAACCCTGTTTTTATCTCTACTGACCCCAAGGTAGGTTGGGATGGCAGTCTGACAAACGCCAATCAGGGAGCCCCTTCAGATACTTACATTTATATCATCAGTTATACAGATAATAAGGGAGAAAAGCAGTATTTTTCAGGCACCATTCTATTAATGAGATAAGATTATGAACTATCTACGAATTTTTCCCTACGTTCTTCTCCTCAGCATCTCTTGTTTTTTTGGCGTAAGCTTACAGGCAAAGCATCTTATTGGTGGTAATTTAACGTATAAATGCCTTGGAAATGGAGACTATTCTTTCACCCTTAAAGTTTATAGGGATTGTAATTGTACAGATTGTGCTCAGTTAGACGATATTGCAGAAATTGGTATTTACCGTTGTAATGGCGATGCAGATTGTGGAAAATTGCGACAAAATTCAGTTTTTTCCAGAGTTCAGGTAAGATTAACGTCAAAAAGATATGTGGAACGTCCTGATTATCCTTGTTTAATACCCCCTAATATCTGTGTTGAAGAGGGTATTTATGAATTTAAGCTAAGTAATTACGGCATTCGTCTTCCACCTGGAAATTTATCTTATCACGTGTCCTATCAAAGATGTTGTCGAAATAATACCATCACTAATATCATTAATCCCGATCAGGTGGGATCCACTTATGGTATAGAAATAACCCCGGAAGCCCAAGCGCTGTGCAATAATAGCCCTGAATTTAAAACTTTCCCACCCACGGTTATTTGTGTTAATAATGAATTAAAATACGATCATAGTGCTAAAGATGCCGATGGAGATTCCTTAGTTTATTCCTTTTGTGCCCCATTTAACGGTGGTGGACCCTCTACTAATAATGCGATTTATAGAACTTGTGAAGGCGCATATCCTACCCCTGCTTGTCCTCCCCCTTATTCACTGGTTACCTTCCGAGGTGGAAATATTACTTCATCGACGCCCATGGCCGGGGATCCCATCGTTAGCATAGATTCAAAAACAGGGTTGATAACGGGAAAACCTACCGCAAAAGGACAATTTGTAGTGGGAGTTTGTATTGCTGAATATAGAAACGGCATTTTAATAAGTAAATCAAACCGGGATTTTCAATTTAACGTAGCCGATTGTGACCCATTGGTTTTTGCTAAACTGGGCGATGCCATTGCCGTTACAGATCAGGAGTATAAAGTAATTTCTTGCGGCATTACCGATGTAAAATTCGTAAATAACAGCTATCAGCGTGCCTCCATTAAAAGTCAAAAGTGGGAATTCCCTATTGGAAACACCAAAATAACATCAACCGATTGGGAACCAACATTGAAGTTTCCGGGTATCGGAAAATACAATGGTAAACTTTGGTTAAATCCAGGTACAGGATGCGCAGATTCCGCAGATATTGAAGTCCTTATTTTCCCGGATCTAACGGCAGATTTTACCTATAAATACGACACTTGTTATGCCCAACCCGTTAATTTCACGGATCTGTCAGTTAGTGGAAGCGGAGGAATATCTAGTTATAATTGGATTTTTGGTGACGGGCAAAAAGGGACAGGCAAATTAACAGGTCACCAATATAACTTAGCGGGTGAATTTTCTGTTTCCTTGACAGTAAAAGATTTAAATCAATGTGCGGAAACGGTGACAAAAAAAGTGCGCTATTTTCCTGCTCCAGCCATTTTAGTTGTAAAACCTTCACAGTCAGTAGGTTGCGCACCCGTCAATATGGTTTTTAATAATCTGTCAAAACCTATCGATGAAAGTTACAAGGTCAATTGGGAATTTGGGGATGGTGGAAAAAGTACTAAATTAAATCCTACTTACACTTATACGAAAGAAGGCATTTATTCAGTAAGTCTCTCCGTAGTCTCCCCCATAGGGTGTAAAATAGATACCGTTTTTAATAATCTTATTAATATAACTTCTTCCCCCGAAGCAGCTTTTGATTTTGCACCGAAGCAAATAACCAATATCGATAATAAAGTTGTCTTTACAGATGAATCTATTAATGCTGTGCGCTGGCGTTGGGACTTCGGTGATAAAGCTCAACTTGAGGAAAGAAACCCCATTCATCTTTATCAGGATACCGGTTTATTTACTATAACCCTCGTTGTAACACATCCAAGTGGCTGCCTAGATACCGCGCAGGCTTTACTAGATGTAAGGCCTGATGTCAGATATTTTTTACCTAATGCCTTTACGCCAAATTATGATGGTAAAAATGATATTTTCAGGGGAGTAGGAATAATGACGGGTGCTACAAATTTTAAATTTCAAATTTGGAACCGATGGGGAGAAAGAGTCTTTTCTGCCGATGATATTAACGAGGGTTGGAACGGAAATCACCTGAATAACGGTTCAGCATCCCCTGAAGGCGTTTATATCACCTTGATTTCCTACAAAGATCCCCGGGGCTTTCCAGTAGAAATTAAAGGATTTGTAACCCTTTTACGTTAATTTATAAGGATTGTAAGTATTTATGTGTAAAAATTGTATTTACCAGTTTATTTATATATTTTTGCACGTCAAAAAAAATTAAGTTAAGATGGACGCAATAAAATACGTGCACGAACAACTCACACCGAGTAGCACTTTCCCAAATT
>CAMDWC010000170.1 GCA_945878825.1 Haliscomenobacter hydrossis DSM 1100 | reverse complement strand
GGAGGATAAACGCTGTGATATTCTGGACTATTCAGGTGACGGAATAAATAATGATCCCTTTCGACGGCAGAAGAAGTAATAAGCTCAGATGGTCTTTTATCGTAAGGGTTTTTATCTTGAATGGATACATTGCCATCCCAAAAAAACCTAAAATAATCGTCAGATAAATTGGGTGTTGTGAACACCAAAGATATCCTAATAACCACTGCAATGAACAGATAATATGATATGGAATGGTCATTTTTAGATAAATAAAGCAGCAGAAAATAACCTATATTGACTGGAACCAGCCATAACAGAATGGACGTAAAGTCAAATTGGCTTGCAGACAGCATTCCAAAAACCAGAGAAAAGGAAAATATAGCACCAATCAAGTATTTTAAATACATAAAGAACTTGATTAGGTCTTATTTAATTACCCGTTTAAACTATGTTTAGCGGTAAAAAAGAAGATGGCACCAAAACCAAAAGCCAGCATGATATGGAAAACCAGGAAGATATATAGTCCTAAATGGATGCCTAAGGCGATACCACCAATATAATATAAAGCCAGAAGACCTTCCACAATGGTTGAGGGCGCTAATTTCCTTATGATGTACTTGTTTTTAATAAAAGAATCACCCGCATTGGTTATATTAAACTTTGGTGTTCTTACAAAGGCAGATTTCTTTCCAAGATAACCTTCAATGACCGCAATACTGTTATGGAAAGAAAGTCCCATTGATAGAGATAGGAAGACGGGGAAAAGTAGAAAAAACTCGACGGTAGCGTCAGCTATTGACTTTTGCCTTGCCGGAGATTGAATATTCGCTACAAAATAAACTGAAGTGACAGACATCATGCCAAGGAAAAAATAGGTAAATACATCTTTATTAAATCCTCGCGCTATAAATTCCTCCATGTAATAAAGTAGCGGAACACTGGAAATACCAGTAGCAAAAACAAAAAGAAACACACTGCTGGCAAAAAGATGCTGCGTGGCGTGTATTTTTTGTCTTGTAGTCAAGTCTTTTGATTTCCAAAGGGTGGGTAGCATTTTTCTTGCTGTTTCAGCCCCTCCTTTCATCCAGCGAAATTGTTGAGATTTTAGGGCATTCATCTCAGCGGGTAATTCAGCAGGAGAACCAATTTCTTCGCGGAACTTAATTTTCCATCCTTTCATTTGCGCTCTTATGCTCAAATCTAAATCTTCCGTTAAAGTGTCAGCCTCCCAACCGCCGGCATCCTCGATGGTTGATTTTCTCCAAACACCTGCGGTACCATTGAACTGAAGAAAATAATCACCTTGCATCCTTCCTACTTGCTCTACGGTAAAGTGAACATTTAACTGAAGGGCTTGAAGTTTAGTGATCAAAGAATAATTCTGATTTATATGTTCCCATCGAGTTTGCACGACGCCTACTTTTGAGTCCTGGAAAAAAGGCACTGTTTTCTTAAGAAAATCAGGTTTGGGCATAAAATCAGCGTCGAAAATAGCCAAAAACTCACCTTTGGCAAAAACAGTACCATCTTTTAAAGCCCCCGCCTTGTAACCCTGTCGAACAGTCCTTAAAATCTGCTCAATGTGAAATCCCTTTGCCTTGTATTCCTCCACTTTTCTTTTAACAATGTCCAATGTTTCGTCAGTAGAATCATCTAAAATATGAATTTCGAACCGATCTTTAGGATAATCAAAGGCCGCTATAGTGTCAATCAATCTTTCTACTACATATTGCTCATTGTACAAAGGTAACTGCACGGTAACCATTGGCCATACATAGTCACCGGGAAGGTCATTCACTTCATTTTTCAAGTTACCACCTAACGGAGTAGACAATGATTTCAGACCTCTTTTGTAATATACAAGAAGATCAAATTGCATGACACAATATAGCGTGATATACAACAGGCAAGTTGCATAAATTCCCATAAAAACGTAGGCCAAAATGGACATATAGAAGAAAATTGTAGATGAAAAAAGAACCTTTCCTAAATTAGAGGTCAGTTGTTGTAAAAAGTCACAATTTAGAGCGCAAATTTACAATAATTTAAAGATTGTCCATATAATTTTATATCCTGCTAAAATACTCCCTTTTATAGTGCCTGAAATTTTTGATTCACCCAGTCTTTTCCTATAGTTTACAGGGACTTCCACGCAACCCAATTTATTTTTAGCTGCTTTAACCTGCATTTCTACCGTCCATCCAAAATCAATATCTTCCATATTCAAGGCTAATAAAGTATTCCAGCGAATGGCTCTGAATGGACCTAAATCGGTGAAACGAACACCGTAAAATAAACGAATCAACATCGTTGCCAGCAAATTACCAAATCTTTGATGGAATAATAAGGCATCCGTTTCTCTTTCTCCCAAAACCCTTGACCCAATGACAAGTTCCACTTTTTTGTCATCAAAAGGCTTAAGAATGGCATGAATATCCGAAGGGTTATCAGAATGATCAGCATCAAGAAATACGACCAAATCAATAGGATCTGGATAATTTTTATTCTTAAGATAGCTTATAGCGCGCAAACAGGCCGAACCATATCCTCTCCTCGGTTCAAAAACTACGGTAGCTCCATTGGAGGAAGCTATTTCAGCTGTTTTATCTGTACTTCCATTATCGCAAACCACTATGTCTGAAAAAATAGATGGAGGTAAGCTTTTAAGAACGGCTGCAATACCAAGTTCTTCATTTAATGCTGGGATGATAAGAACTATATTTTGCTTGCGATAAGTAGTCATAACCTGAATAAATGATAAAGAAATAATGTAAATCTAAAAATATAAGCGATACTAAATTCATCTTCCATTATATTTGCAATCTAAACAGGAAACATGCACATCTATCGCCTAATTTTAGGCTTAACCATCTATATTTCCCTTCTTTTACTAATTTCTTGTCAAAAGGAGTGGGTATTTACCACTTCACCGACGGATAAAGTTACTTTTTCCTCTGATACTCTTCGGTTTGATACTGTTTTTACCCAAATTGGATCCTCCACCAAAATTTTAAAAATTTACAATCCGTCAAAAGAAGCTATCAATATCAGCTCACTTTATTTAGCGGCTGGGGCAAATAGTAAATTTAAAATTAATGTCGATGGGTTTCCAGGGACTAAGGCATTAAAAGATATTCCCATTTACCCGAAAGATAGTATTTACTTATTTGCCACGGTGACCATTAATCCAAACTCCCCTCTTTCGGTTAGTCCTTTTATTTTTAATGAAGACCTTATTTTGGAAGTTAATGGCAATAAACAGGTGGTTACTTTAGAAGCCTGGGGGCAAAATGCCAATTATTTTCCCTCTCGATTTAATAAAGGTGTGCCTGTAGTTTTAAGTTGTAAGAATGGAGAAATTAACTGGAACGACCCAAAACCTTATGTGCTCTATGGTGAAATTTTTATTGATAGCTGTACGCTGAATATTGCGCCGGGTACGCGTATTTATGTTCACGGTGGCATTGTTAAAAACAAGACCTTTGGTGTATTCAATGATGGCATTCTCTACACTTTGCCTTTTGGAAAACTATTGATGAACGGGACTTTCGAAAAACCTATCGTTATTCAAGGGGATCGTCTTGAACCTGAATATCAAAATATTGCGGGACAATGGTATGGAATTATTCTGGGGCGTGGGTCGAAAGGTAATAAAATTCAATATACAACTATCAAAAATAGTATTGTTGGTCTATATGTAGATTCTACAGCGGAATGCACGCTGAAAAATTCACGTATTTTTAATACTGCATCGAATGGTTTAGTAGGTGTTCGGGCTACTATTCAAGCCGATAACTGCTTAATTTATAATAATGGCGGGAGTGCTGTTCAATGTATAAATGGGGGCGATTACCAATTTAATTATTGCACTATAGCTAGTTATGGAAGTAATTCTTCTGCCTTGGGAATGACTAATTATATTTGTTACGATGACCCAATTACCTGTCAACGTAGAAGCCAATACAGGCTAAATGCTACTTTCAGAAATAGTATTTTCTATGGTTCCGATCAGGATGAAATAAATTTATCAGATATTTCAAGTGGTCAAAATAAAGCCCTTTTTAATATTTTATTTGAAAATTGCGTAGTTAGGGTAAAAGATTTATTAACAGGACAAAACAAACAATTTTCAAATTTCCTTACTGATCAATGTAAAAATTGTATCAACGGAAGCATACAAAGTAAAGTGTTTAAAAATCCCTCAGAAGACGATTATACTTTAGACTCGCTGTCCGTTGCGGCCAATAAAGGCCTTCCTCTCCTCAAACCCTACCCTATTTTAATTGATCTTTTAAATAAAAACAGAGATAGCGCAAATCCTGACATAGGCTGTTTCGAACAGATAAAATAATACTACAGCATGTTTCCATTTGTATCTATTATTGGGACGGGCTGGTTAGGTTTACCCCTTGCCAGATTATTAGTTCAAGCAGATTGCCAGGTATTTGGAACGACCACAAGGGAGGAAAAAATAGAGTTATTGACCGCGGAAGGGATTCTATGTAATAAAATGATTTTCAATGATGATGCATCAAAAACGCACATTCAAATACCGTGGCAAACGGAAATTTTAGTTATCACCTTGCCTCCCACGCTGGGCAAGCAGGCTCCATTGCACGTTTACATTGACATAATAGAAAGAATCATACACCAGACCACTCACTTAGTCCATTTAAAAAAATTACTTTTCACCAGTTCTACCAGTGTTTATGGCCGTGCTAAAGGCGTTTTAACTGAAGAAACTGCCATACAACCTCACACCCTATCGGAAGAAACTTTAGCTCAGGCAGAAAGACTGATAAATGAAAAGACGGGAGACTACGCCGTTTATGTATTGAGATTAGGCGGCTTAGTAGGCCTGGAAAGAGAACCAGGATACTTTTTTAAGGACAAGAAGGATATTCCCGGCGGAGAAATCTCTGTTAATTTAGTTCATCAACTAGATGTACTGGAAATAATGAAGCATATTATTTTGAAGGATACCCCTGAAGGAACTTTTAATATTTGCGCAGATAAACATCCGGCAAGGGGTGATTTTTACCCTCAGAGAGCCCGGCAGGTAGGTGTTAAGGAGGCTACTTTTATTTGGGGAAATGAGCCTGAAAGGTATGTAAGCAACGAAAAAATAAAAAAGAAAACGGGATATACTTTCGTATATCCCAATCCCTTACTTTTTCCATGAAGCAATAGATGCTTCATTCATACGAATATAGTCATCATTCGCTGCTTTTTTAGCAAGTTCGAGAGACTTCGTCGCCACAGCGATAGCCTCTGACTTTCTGTTTAAGTCAGCTAAGATTAAAGATTCTTTGCGTAATGTCCAATATTGAGGATTTAAAGCATTTGCTTTTTGCACCCATTCTAACGCTTTATTCAGGTCTTTTTTTGCGTCATGGTAATAAGCACCAGCAGCATAAAGATCTGCACCAGAAGGCCCAGACATTAATTTGTCAATAGAAGCCATTACTTTGGCATCGGTATTAACGCTAAGTGGCAAGCTCACCCTCGTTTTTTCCCAGCTGATATCAATCGTCGCACTTTCGCTGGTATAATTATTTACGTCCATAGTAAATGATTCTACGCTTTCTCCTAATGATTTTGTTGCCACTGAAAAAGAAGCCGCTGGTGTTTTCTCCACATAACTGGCCCAGTTTGATGTTTCGTATTTGTACACCATTACTTTCCATTCTGCTGCATTAGGAACAGTAAGAAGAGCATAATCTCCTTTTTTTACCTCTGCACCGCCTAATTTAACATCTTCACTAAAACTTAATTTTGTAACTGAATTAGCACCAGTACGCCAGGTTGCGCCAAAAGGAACGACTTCCTTACCAAAGATACCTCTTCCTTTCATTGAAGGACGAGAATAAAGTATGGTAACGTCCGTTAAACCTACTTTTGTTTTTAATTCAGCCGTTACACTGGCTGCCGGAGCCGCGATTTGTGCGTCTAAAGTGTTGGCATAGGCCAATACTGACAGACAAACCACACATTTTACTAAGAAATTCTTACTCATAGCTTGGTTTTCTTTAAAGATTAAGATATTTTTTTGCAAAATTAATACATTAAAGGTAGTATTGCACTATTAATTTTTCAAAGGTTAAATTTTGAACATGATTACCAAAAAAACCACCTTCACTATAGCTATCATTGCTCATGACACCAAAAAAGTGGATATGGTAGGATTTGTTCGCGATCACATTGCTTTTTTTCAGGAAAGAAATATTCACCTGATAGCCACAGGAACGACAGGTTCCTATTTAGAAAAAGCTGGACTAGATGTCGAAAGAATGCTCAGCGGTCCATTAGGCGGAGATGCGCAGATTGCCAGTAGAATGGTGGAAGGGAAAGTCGATATGATTATCTTTTTTCGGGACCCTCTCGGTAAACACCCGCACGAAGTAGATGTCAGCATGCTCATGCGTTTATGTGATGTACATAATATTCCACTGGCTACCAATCCTGCCGCTGCCTCTCGATTTGTATTGTCCCTAAAAGAAGATTTTCCAGGTTTACCCGAATAACTATACTTTTATCTACAACTTTTATCCTCTGAATTTTATTTAATTTGTAGATTTGCAACGTTTTTATTTACTATATTTAAATATACCTTAAAAATAATTAAAATGAGTACAGCGATAGGTACCTTAACCTACAAGGTTAAAGACATTGCTTTAGCCGATTACGGCAGAAAAGAAATAGAGTTGGCGGAGGCTGAAATGCCAGGTTTGATGGCACTTCGTGAGAAATATGGCGAGTCAAAACCACTAAAGGACGCAAGAATTGCTGGTTGTTTGCACATGACTATTCAAACAGCGGTTTTAATTGAAACTTTAGTTGCCTTAGGTGCTGA
>CAMDWC010000169.1 GCA_945878825.1 Haliscomenobacter hydrossis DSM 1100 | reverse complement strand
GAAAAAGAAAAGAAGTCGCCAAGGGTTTATCCCCTTTTAAAAGAATGGAATCAAATCGTATAAATGCGCCAAAATCTACCTTTATCTGTACGTCTAATGCCCCATTTTCAGTTTTTAAAATATGGAGCGCCGTGCGGGCAAAAGGATAGCCCTGGGTGTTTAGTAATGAATTTATTTCTCCTAACAGCCCATTCCTACGAATGATTGTTGCTGGTTTTCCAATATTTTTTTTAATTATGGCTTCCCATTTTCCAACCTCAAACAGAATGGATGAATGAGCTATATTTGGAAGAGGCTTTTGTATCGCGCGCCAGTAATAGCGTGGTCCCTGATGAATAAAAAGATATGTTTTATCCTCCACAGACTTCATGCTGTCAACGGAAAATTCTAAAAAACCTTCATTGTGCATACTATCGGTAAGCACCTTTATATAAGCAAGTGGTTGAATATCAATCTCAATATTTTGATTTTGAATGATTACCCCCTCTTTGCTTATTTGTTGTAAAACTATCTGGGCAGACGACGATGAGACGGCCAGACAGAGGAACAAAAAGGGAAAACAAAAAGGAAATCGCATATCGATGTAAAATTATTGCATCCTGTAAAGGTAAGGGATTTTTAATTGTATGACCATCTGCTTTAACACGCCGGCGGTTTTCTACATTACCTTACTAAAGCTTGATTAGATAGTTACAGTAAAATACACTACTTTAATTTAGCCTTATTTATTGACAATCCTATACTTGTAAATATCTAAACATTAGCTGGCATATAACATCAACAAAATATATAAAACAAAATGTTTTATTATTACAAATATTCAACATTTTGTTTTATATTTGCCTGATTTTAATAGTTATCCTTCCTATGTATTTAAACTGCCACACTTATTTTAGTCTTCGCTACGGGATCATGTCACCGGAGGAGCTGGTTAGTTATGCTGCAGAAAATGACATTAAAACATTGGTATTGACAGACATCAACAATACGAGTTGTGCAGGAGAGTTTATAGATAGTTGTCAAAAAGCGGGAATAAAGGGCTTATTGGGTATTGACTTTCGGAATGATACGGGAGAATGCTTATACATTGGAATAGCACGTAATCGGGAGGGATTTAGTGAATTGAATGCATTTTTAACTGATTTTTCGATGAAACGCAAGGCATTACCCCTTTTGCCTCCTGTTTTTTCAAATTGCTGGATTGTTTTCCCCCGTTTGGTAAAGCCCATTGAACAATTCCGGGAAAACGAATTCTTGGGTATTCGTCGGGAGCATATTGCCCGATTATTCAGGCATCCAATCAGAGCCTATTCCCATAAATTAGTAGCACTTAGTCCTGTTACATTCAGAGATGATGAAGATTATCAGGTTCATTTACATTTACGGGCTATAGATAAAAATAAATTACTCACTCATTTACTTCCCAAAGAGGCTGGTTCAAAGGACGATAAAATGCGGGCGGCAGCCTTGGTGGAAGAACCATACTTAGTGTACCCTGACATAATAAATAATACCTATAAATTATTAGACTCATCATCTATTAGTTTAACGAAAGGGTTAACGGTTAACCGATTACACTTCACAGGTAGTATGGAAGGCGACTATGCCTTACTTGAAAAACTGGCCCAATCTGGTTGCCAGCGCAGATATGGTGAATTGACCGCTGCGCGAGATCGGATGAGACAAGAAATGAAGGTCATTCACACCCATAGATTCTGCGCTTATTTTCTTATCACCTGGGACATTGTCCGCTATGCCCGGTCTGCCGGCTATCATCATGTAGGGCGAGGTAGCGGTGCCAATTCCATTGTTGCCTACTGTTTGGGAATCAGCGACGTTGACCCCCTTGAGTTAAATCTGTATTTCGAACGATTTATCAATCCGCATAGAACCTCCCCACCCGATTTTGACATTGATTTTTCATGGGATGAACGAGACGATATTACCGATTATATTTTTAAAAGATATGGCCAACAATATGTTGCCTTATTAGCCACGTACAATACTTTTCAGCGAAAAGCAGCCATTCGGGAGTTGGGAAAAGTGTATGGTTTGCCAAAGGGAGAGATAGATAAATTAGTTATAAAACAAGAACAAGGAGCACCGCACCGGCATGAATTAGAACCGATCATTTTGTATTACGCAGAGCGTTTGCTCGACAAACCCAATCATCTGTCCATACATGCTGGAGGCGTGCTTATCAGTGAAGAACCATTATCCTATCATACGGCTTGTATGCTCATGCCTAAAGGTTTTCCTGTTACACATTTCGATATGCACCATGCGGAATCTCTTGGGTTTCATAAATTTGACGTCCTGAGCCAGCGAGGATTGGGTCATATCAAGGATGCCGTCTCCCTGATACGTCAGAGGCATAAACAAGATGTTGATATCCATGATATTAAGTTACTTAAAAATGATCCTCAAAGCATTGCTTTATTGCGCTCTGCAAAATGCCTGGGTTGCTTTTATATAGAATCTCCGGCCATGCGCGGCTTACTACGAAAATTACATTGTGATAATTATATTCATTTGGTTGCTGCCAGTTCTATTATCCGTCCAGGTGTTTCCAGCTCAGGCATGATGAAAGCCTATATACAAAGGACACACGACCCCTGCGGTTTTACTTATCCCCATGCGGTTTTTGAGGAACAGCTAAGCGAAACGTATGGTATCATGGTGTATCAGGAAGACGTGATGAAAATTCTGCATCATTTTGCCGGACTTGATTTAGGGGAAAGTGATGTGGTGAGGCGTATTATGACAGGAAAAAAATTAAAAGACGACACTTTAGAACGTTTAAAGGAAAAATATTTCAAGCAGTGCGAACAACGGGGCTATCCTGCATCATTAGCGATTGAAGTTTGGCGGCAGATTGAAAGCTTTGCTGGCTATTCCTTTTGCAAAGCCCATTCAGCCAGTTTTGCCGTAGAAAGTTTTCAGAGTTTATATCTTAAAGCCCATTTTCCATTGGAGTTCATAACAGCGGTCATCAATAATTTTGGTGGATTTTATCCTACGGAATTTTATGTTCACGAGGCAAAAATACTGGGTGCTCATGTCCAGGCTCCTTGTGTTAACCATAGCCAGTATATGAGTGCTTTAGTAAATGAAAATGATTTATATCTTGGATTTATCCACTTAAAGGAATTAGAATCTCAAACAGCTCAAAAAATTATAACGCAAAGAGAAGATCACGGAGCCTTCCGCGATTTTGCAGATTTCGTTGAACGGGTACCCTTAGGACCTACCCAACTTGACCTATTAATCAGAATTGGTGCCTTTCGTTTTTGCGGTAAGAGCAAATATGAATTGTTTTGGGAGAAAAATGCCCTGGTAACTGCCGTAGGTGAACAAGATAATCACTCTCTGTTTTCTGAAACAGATCATCAATCAATGCGCGTCCAAAACACAGAAAATGAAAGTTTTTCATTTGCCTCCATGCTTTCCGTTGTAAAGGAAAACGCGCTAAATCAGTCTTTTGACGAATTAGAATTATTAGGGTTTCCATTATGTAACCCTTTCGATTTAATTCAGGATCGCAGTCCTTTGAACGATACTATTCTTGCCAGACAAATGGTTAGTTTTAAAAACAGACCTATCAAAATGGCGGGCTATTTCGTGTGTTCAAAATCCTTAACAACCATAAAAAAAGAAAGAATGGCCTTTGGAACATGGATAGATCAGGAGGGGAATTATTTTGATACTACTCATTTTCCAGAACAACTATTGAGATACCCATTTCGTGGAAAAGGCGTATATATGATAGAAGGGAAAGCGACAGAAGAATTTGGTTTTTTCAGTCTGGAGGTTTCTAAAATGACCCGGCTTCCATTTTTGGCCGATGAAAGATTTGCCGATTAGAAAAGTCTTTAAAAATCTGCAAACTAAAAGCCAAATAAATGAGAGAGCTCAAACACCGCGTAAGTCATTATAAAACCCCAACCTAATGCCATGATGGACATCCACAAGAAAATTTTATACTTTTTTTCCCCGAATGCATTAGCAATTAAAGCTCCACCAATAGGCGAAAGAATGACAGGCGTAAGGAACGAAACTCCCAAAATACCATATTTGCTCCATACCCTAACTTTTCTTCTGTTTGCCACTGTAAACAGCTTACGTTTTTTACCAAAGCGAGGAAAAACCTTAGTTTTAAAGAAATGGAAGAATAGGGTAATCAACACGACACTTATCATCATTCCAAAGGCAGTAGCTAAGGCAGTATCTATCTTGGTTAAACCCAGGGCGAGCCCTTCGAAAGGACCAAAAATAAACTTCACCATACTGGAGACAATAACGGTAAGATATTTCAGAAAAGGATTCAAATCCACGGCTTTTATTTAATAACCAATAATAGTATTTATTCCTAAATTGTTTTGAAAACAGTTAACTTTAACAAAGTTATCGCTAGCAATATAGTTATTTTGAGCCATATTGCTTTATAAAAAACCTAAAATATTTTCTATGCGTCTCTACCATTACATTCTTGCTCTGTTTATTATTTCCATTACCTTTTCATGTATTCTTTCGGGTCAGGTTCCGCTTCAAAATATTGAATGGCGAGGTATTGGTCCTGCCAGTCCGGGGGGAAGAATTGTTGATATTGAAGCGGTAGAAAAAGATTTCAAGCAAGTATTTATAGCTACAGCGAGTGGGGGTGTATGGAAATCGAACAATGCGGGAACCACCTGGGAACCCATTTTCGATCGTTATGCGACGGCTTCCATAGGTGATATTGCCTTATTTCAGGCGAATCCAAAGATTATTTGGGTAGGGACAGGAGAAGCCAATAATCGCAATTCAGTTAGCTGGGGAAATGGCGTTTATAAATCAACGGATGGAGGTAAGAATTTTGCAAACGTAGGTTTGGAAAACACACAACAAATAGCACGCGTTCTCACCCATCCTTCAAATCCTCTCATTGCCTACGTTGCCGCTATCGGCCCCCTATGGAGTGACACCGCAGGAGATAGAGGTTTGTTCCAGACAAAAGATGGAGGACAAACATGGACAAAATTAACGACAGGACTGCCTGTTCATCCGGGTTCAGGTTGCACAGACATTGTTATGGATAGTAAAAATCCATCTATCTTATATGCTGCCTTCTATGAAAGGCTTCGAAAACCTTATATTTTCAATAGTGGGGGCACTAATGGTGGTATTTTCAAATCAACCGATGGAGGAAAGAATTGGGTGAAATTAACCCAGGGACTTCCTGGTGGACCCACCGGACGTATTGGATTGGCTAATTATAGGAAAGATCCCCGTATTTTAATAGCCCTGGTAGAAGCTGAAGCTTCTAAAGATTTATCCAAACCAGGGTCTGGCTTATACCGTTCTGAAGATGGCGGAAAATCATGGAAATACATCAACACCTATAATAACAGGCCGTTTTACTATAGTCAAGTTGCCATAAATCCTCAGGATGACCAAAAGGTTTATGTCATGACTACCCGTTTCATGGTCAGTTCAGATGGTGGGAAAACATTAAAAGACGGAAGTCAAGATCAGGAGGTACATGGCGATTTTCATGCCATTTGGCTGGACCCCTATCAACAGGATCGATACTATTTAGGTGCAGATAAAGGGGCTTCTCTCACTCATGATCATGGTCAGGCCTTTCAATTATTTGATAATTTACCCATTGCGCAATATTACAGAATTGGAGTTGACATGCAGGAGCCTTATACGATTTACGGTGGATTACAAGATAATGGTTTCTTTGCTACGGCAAGTTTTTCAAGAGATGTAAGGGGCATTTTAAATGATGCCTCATGGAAAGTCCACTGGGGTGATGGTATGTATGGTGCGGTTAATCCCTATAACTGGCGGGAAGTTTACACTGGCAGTGAAAATGGAAGTTATAACCGGTATGACCCCCTCACCCATGCACTTACGGATATTCAACCCAAACCTGCCACCATCCTTAATTATGCGAAAGTCAATCCCGTGCCTACCATTCCCGGCACGCCTGTTTTTCGGTATAACTGGTCAGCACCATTAGTCCTCTCTCCATTAGATCCTAAAACCGTATTTTTGGGGTCGAATTATCTCTTTCAAAGTAAAAATGGAGGACAAACATGGGAAATTATTTCCCCGGATCTCACAACCAATGATCCTAAAAAAATAGCTGCGGGTAATAATGGGGGAATTACCCCGGATAATACAGGGGCCGAAGACCATTGCACCATTTTTACCATTTCTCCCTCTCCTATTGACGCTGGCCTTATTTGGCTGGGAACCGATGACGGAAATGTGCAATTGACGTTAGACGAAGGCAAGAACTGGAAAAATGTACGAAACAATTTTCCAAATGTGCCCGCATTTACCTGGGTTACCCAAGTGGAGGCTTCTCATTTTGACCCCGCTATGGCGTATGTCGCTTTTGACGGACACCGGGACAATGTATTTAAACCTTTTGTGTTCAAGACGACTGACTATGGAAAAACGTGGATTAACATTGCTTCAAATCTACCTGAAAATGAGGTTATTCGTGTGATTCGCGAAGACACCAAAAATAAGTCCTTACTTTTTTTAGGTACTGAAACCGGGGTTTGGTATTCCTTAAATGCAGGAAAAGAATGGCACAGGCTGAACGAAGGCATGCCTACTGTCTCCGTTTATGATTTGGTCATTCATCCCCGTGAAAATGATTTGATTGCAGCAACCCATGGAAGAAGTTTATTTATATTAGACGACATTTCTCCCTTACAACAATTAACACCAACCATTGCTGCGGGGAAAGCCTGGTTATTCCATCAGAAACCAGCCATCCTTTGGGCAAATAAGAGTAGAGGTGCCCAAAGAGGACATTTTTGGTTTGCGGGAAAAAATCCGGCCAATAT
>CAMDWC010000168.1 GCA_945878825.1 Haliscomenobacter hydrossis DSM 1100 | reverse complement strand
GCTGAAATAGATAATCTTTTGCTGTCTGGAAATGAATACGAAAACTGTTTGTTCGATGGCTGCATTTTATCCTCCGTTTCATTTGAAAAAACCATTTTTATTGACTGTACATTTTCCCAATGTGATTTAAATAATGTTTCTTTAAAATCCACTGCTTTAAAAGGAGTAACTTTTAATACCTGTAAATTGAACGGCATTCATTTTGAATTTTGCCCGTCATTTATGCTGGAAATGAATTTTGTTACCTGCCAGATGCATTATACCTCCTTTTTTGGAATGAATCTGGAAAATATTCATTTTAAAGATTGCGATCTAAAAGAATCAGATTTCACTGGAATAACCGCTATAAACGCAGTATTTGATGGTTGCGATTTTTCAAATGGCTCATTTGACCAATCTAACCTGCAAGGAGCCGATTTTACCAGAGCCATAAATTATCAAATTAACCCATTAAAAAACCAGATAAAAAAGGCGAAGTTTTCTACCTCCGGTCTCATCGGATTAGTATCGGACTTTGGCATTGAAATTACATCCTGACATTGGCTGAGGCTGTCTAAAAGCCTGGATGCATTAAAAATATTATTTCGAAGACTGCGGAGCTTTACCCCTATTTGATGTCGCCCTTTCAGGGCTTGTTGACAAATAAACATTATATTTAAAACGAAGGCTTTCGCTGAAATCCTCGAAATCCTGTAAATCCTGATTCAGAACCGAGCTATTAGCCCAATGTATAAAGTAGCATAAAAAAAGAGGCTATTTTTTTAGACAGCCTCAATCAATATTGAACTATTAACGTTGATCCATTCGATATTTGAAGCCCAGGGTTCCCTTTTCTGCATAAAATTCATTGATTATCTGCATAATCTCGTCTGGTTCATCTACGATAGGAATCAAATCTAAATCGATTGCATTAATATTATTTTCCTTTTCAAGCATCACCGAAGTTATCCAGTCCTTTAGTCCAGTCCAATAAGAACGACCCACTAAAATAACCGGGACAGGAACTATTTTTTTAGTCTGAACAAGGGTTAACACCTCAAATAACTCATCTAGTGTACCAAATCCACCTGGTAAAACAACAAAAGCCTGAGCATATTTAACGAACATAACCTTTCTGACAAAGAAAAAGCGGAAATCTATGTTTTTATCATGATCGATGTACGGATTATTATTTTTTTCAAAAGGAAGGTCAATATTTAAACCAACTGAAATTCCCCCATTTTCGTAGGCCCCCTTATTTCCGGCTTCCATTACACCTGGACCACCACCGGTAATAACACCGAATCCTTCATCGGTTAACCTTCTGGCGATAACTTCGGCTAATTTATAATTTGGATGATCTGGTTTTGTTCTGGCGGAACCAAAGATAGAAACACAAGGACCAACCTTGTTTAACCTATCGAAACCTTCTACAAATTCTGATAGAACCTTGAACATAGTCCACGAATTTTCCGCTTTAATGGATTCTTCGTATTGTTTTAACCTCTTATTTTCATTTTCATCGTGTGATAATGTCATGCTATATATTTTACGTTTATAACTACCCTATAACAACATGAAAGAGAGCTAAGTTTAAGCGGAATATTCTTTTACGCTCCATTGAAAATGTTTATCTATATATCGGTGAGCCTCCTCAGCAGAGGTAAATGAATTCAACCAGTTTTGATTTTTACTCCTTGAAAATGATACAGGAATGACATATTTTTCAACCTCAGATGGCGTAATTTTATGCTGACTTAATATGATAAGCCTTTCAATTACGTTTCGAAGTTCCCGGATGTTTCCAGTCCAGGGAAGTATTGTCAAAGCATTCACCGCATCCTTTTCTATTTTTTTACATGGAATACCATATTCTTTACAAACAATTTTTATGAAGTGATCAATTAAAGCGGGAATATCCTCTCTCCTATCGCATAATGCCGGCACAGGCAATACAATAACAGCTAACCGATGGTATAAATCCTCCCTAAACCGACCTGCCGCAATTTCCTCCTGCAAATCCTTGTTTGTTGCGGCAATGATTCTAACATCTACCTTAATATCCTTTTCACCTCCAACTCTTGAAAGCGTATGCTCTTGAAGAACTCTTAATACTTTTGCCTGGGCAGATAAACTCATATCGCCAATCTCATCCAGAAATAGCGTTCCACCGTGTGCCTGCTCAAATTTTCCTAATTTTTGCTTGTGTGCTGAAGTAAAAGAACCCTTCTCGTGTCCAAACAACTCGCTTTCTATTAGCTCAGAAGGGATGGCAGCACAATTTACTTCAATTAATGAGGCATTATTTCTTTGACTACCTTCATGTATCCACTTGGCAACCAGTTCCTTACCAGATCCGTTTGGCCCGGTAATGAGCACCCTTGCCTCGGATGGAGCTATTTGCTGTATGGTTTCTTTTACCGCTATAATCTGTGGACAATCTCCAATGATGTCCTGTAAACCAGCCCTGGAAATCTTCCTCTTTAGAGACTTTGTTTCTACTACCAGGGAATGTCTCTCCTGTGCATTCCGCAGAGTAATCAATAATCTGTTTAAATCAGGTGGTTTAGAAATATAGTCAAAGGCCCCTTTTTTGACAGCCTCAACCGCAGTATCAATGTTACCATGGCCAGAGATCATGATAACAGGTACTTCCGGATTAATTTCCTGGAGAAAATCCAAAACTTCCAGGCCATCCATTTTAGGCATTTTAATGTCTAAAAGAACTATGTCAATAGCTGATTTTTTAAAAATATCTATGGCAGAAAATCCATCGGGAGCCTCAAGAACCTGATATTTTTCAAATTCCAAAATTTCTTTTAATGTTCTGCGAATACTTGCCTCGTCGTCAATTAGTAGTATAGTTGCCATAGCTTTCAATAATTTATATACAATTTATTCATATTACAAATATATATAATATATTGTACATATTACATTTTTATTAAATATGTTATATATAAATATCATTTTTATAGCTTTAGCCCCTTGTTGAGATTTAGAATGCCAGACTCAAACTAAAAATCATTTCCATGCACACTGGCAGTAAATGATAGGAATGATGCCTTTTCTATGCACTCTGTTGAGAAAATCCTGGTTAAAAAAATCGCAATACAGGTAATGAAAATTTACTGCAAAAATAATGAAGAGGGCGTGTGAGTCAAATACTTACTAAATTTCAGGCAAAATTTAAAGCTACATAGAAATATTGCATCCCATTAATTAACATTCATTTTTCAGCGATTGGTCGAGATTCTTTAAAGCTATCCAGGCGAATAGACCAACACCTATTTCCAAAGCATCTTTATCAATATCGAAATAAGGCGTATGAACCGGATGGTTAAATTTTCCATCGGCCGAGGCGGTACCTAATCGATAAAAACAGCTGGGAACAACCTGGCTATAGTAAGAAAAGTCTTCTGCCGTCATACGAATAGGTATATCTACGACATTTTCAGCACCCAAGAACGCTATGGCCGACCTTTTAGCTACATCAGTTACCAAGGGATCATTAACCAGTGCAGGATAACCCACTTCTAACCTCAGATCTAATTCTCCTCCCATTCCTTCAACGACAGCGAAGGCAATTCTCCGGATTTTTTCGTGAGCGGCAAATCTTTCTCCTTCATCTAAGGTCCGGAAAGTACCTTTCAACAAAACCTGATCAGGAATAACATTGGTTGCTCCACCAACAGATTCAATTTTCCCAATAGTAAGTACTGCTGGAATAATCGGATTCATCGTTCTACTGACCACTTGTTGTAAGGCAATAATAAGATGGGCACTTATTAAAATGGGATCGATGCAACGATGCGGCATGGCACCATGACCTCCTACCCCTTTTATGGTCATGTAAATCTCATCACAGGAGGCCATATACTGACCCGATCTAAAGCCAACTTTTCCGACAGGAAGATCTGGGAAAACATGTTGACCGAAAATAACATTTACCTCAGGATTTTTCAAAGCACCTGCGGCAATCAACAGGGAGGCTCCTCCGGGTAAAAGCTCTTCTCCAGGTTGAAAAATAGCTTTAACTGAACCATTAAATTTATGCCTGAGTTGGTGAAGCACTTTAACTGCACCAAGTAAGCAGGCAGTGTGAACGTCATGTCCACAAGCATGCATAAATCCTTCATTTACAGATTTATACGGAACATCATTCAATTCATTTATAGGTAAAGCATCCATATCAGCTCTTAAAGCGATGGTGCGAAGGGAAGGATTATTGCCCTCTATCACCACCACAAGGCCTGTTGTAGCCATACCCATTATGGGAGAAATACCCCATGAATTTAATTTCTCTGCAATAAAAGCAGACGTATTAAACTCTTTGAAAGAAGGTTCGGGATATTTATGCAAATGATTTCTAATGGCTTGAATTTCAGCAATTACCTCCTTAACAACTTGTTTGATTTCCTTTATGGAAATATCCATATTAAATTATTTTAATTTCCAAGAACGAAAGGGAAAAGAAATTTCACTAAAAAAGCTATGACTATGATGGTTAATAGATTCAGAATGAAACCTGCCTTTGCCATTTGACCAATGCTTATGCGACCACTGGCAAAAACGATGGCATTAGGTGGTGTTGACATAGGAAACATAAAAGCACAACTGGCAGCAATAGTGACTGGAATACATAGTTGTATGGGTGGAATGCCAGCGCCAACAGCGATTGCACCGACAACGGGAAGAAAAATAGTTACTAAAGCTACGTTTGACATTACTTCGGTGAGGAATAAAGCTACGGTGCTTAGCCCTAAAATAAAAACCCATCCAGCAGTATCCAGTCCATTAAATTGATCCCCTATAACATGAATAATGCCTGTACTAGCCAAAGCGTCGGCAAGACTGAGACCTCCTCCAAAAAGCAATAAAATACCCCATGGCAGTTTCTCCGTATCAGACCAATTGAGAAGAAACTCCTTCTTTTTTACACTTACAGGGATAATAAAGAGCGAAATAGCCGCAATAAGTGCAATCGTCGTGTCGGACAACTTCAGAGCGGGGAAAATGGCATCTATTTGCAATCTGAATATCCAGGATAAAGCGGTGGAAACGAAAATAACCAAGGTTAATTTTTCGCCCGCTGTCATGGGACCCAAATTTTTAATTTCGTTACTAATAATTTCTTTCGCCCCACCAAAATCTCCCAGATTATTTGGAAATAAAATTTTAACAATGAGAAAGTAAGTAATAATCAATAAAATGATAGCGAACGGCGTACCAATCATCATCCAGGTTAAAAAAGTGACTTCAATATTAAAATTTTCCCTCATATAACCGGCAAAAACGACATTGGGCGGCGTGCCTATGATGGTTGCTGTACCTCCAATATTTGCACCATAGGCAATAGCTAACATCATAGCAATAGAGAAATTGCGAAGCCCCTTTTCATTTTCCTTATTGGCAACTACTTGATTTTGCATTAACGTTATAATCGATAATCCTATGGGCAACATCATGATAGCCGTGGCAGTATTACTAATCCACATACTTATGGAGGCCGTCGCAAGCATAAATCCACCAATAATTCCATTGGCATGGGTACCGGACAGATTCACTATAAAAAGCGCAATACGTTTATGTAGCTCCCACTTCTCCATGGCAAGTGCGATAACAAATCCACCCATGAAAAGATATACTACGGGATTGGCATAGGGTGCTGCAGCTGCCTCCAATTTTGCGACCCCCATAGAAGGAAGCAAGACTAAAGGTAAAAGAGAGGTAACCGCAATGGGTACTGCCTCGGAAATCCACCAAATCAACATTAAAGAAGCCATCGCCAGCACCTTCCATGCCTCAGGACTGATTCCTTTTGGGACGGGCAAAAAACTCATTATCAGAAATGAAAGGGGACCCAAAAGTACCCATATATATTTTTTTAATACTGCCATTACTTTTGGGTTTTTAGGGTTTTAACAATAAATGATCCCAGGTTACTCCCTTGCTTTGAACCATTTACTATTGCTGGCTTGTAATGGATACCACCCCATAATCGACTTATGGCGGCTTCAGAAGCAGCCTGTTTAAACGACTGATAACTCCTGGCAGGTAAACCAAACTCTTTTTCAACCGTATCTTCATAAGCAAAATTTTCTCCAAATAAATGAGTTAAAATTTCAGCAGAGGTAGCTGAAGCTACACTATGACCACTGGTATATTCAGGGAAAGGTGGCGTTTGTAGGGTGGGCATCCATTTATCGTCAATATATTTATTTATGTATGTTTCAGGTCTGATGAGTTCTGATCTGTATTTCTCATCCCAACAAGAAATAAAAGCATCAGCCAATCCTATAGAAACCCAGGCATAAGCCTCCGCCGTTTTTATAAAATCTAATTTTGCTTTAATTGCAGCTAATTTTGTAATGCCAATCCAATGTCCCCCGGGAGAAATTTTCTTTGTCGCGAACATAACATGACCGGAAAAATGACTTACGAATGGATTACAATCCCAAAAGCTGGCTATATCCTTTTTTTCCTCCACCGAAATAGAATCATTAATTAACTTATACACTTCCATAGCTTCCTTGTAGAACTGACTATTTACGTCAGAATTAAAAGGTGTGGGTGGAGGAGGTGCAAATTGATTAGCCTTTTCCATGATAAAAGGTCGTATTTTATTCCAGCTTGGCTCTACCGCATCCATATAAGCAGGTGGTGTAGGCTGCCAGCGCGTAGGATCCTCGTCTATTGAATATTTGGGGAAGGTCCTCGTTTGCTTATAATTATCTTTATCAGCCCACGCTATGATATGATTCGCAACTTCTTCTCCATATTTTTTAGATTGATTTAAAACACCTTGAGGAACCCCTGCCTCTTTATAGGTTTTTTGCATTTCCGACATAAAATCGTCCATTTTATCTTCAGAAAATATGAGCCTTGTACCCACCATCACATAAGCATGCAGAGCAGCAACTGGGAAACAGAT
>CAMDWC010000167.1 GCA_945878825.1 Haliscomenobacter hydrossis DSM 1100 | reverse complement strand
TCAACGTACAATAAAATACAAAGGTTACAGTTTTCTTTCTAACTTCGAAAATAAAATAAAACAAGAAGTTAATTAAGCCCTCAATTTTATAATAAATAACGAAATTTGAGCTTATTTATGTGTAATAAAAATATTTTAGTTTTGAAAAGCCTGACTCTTCCTATTTATCTTATTCTTTTTTTACTCACTTTTACAAGCTGTGTTACAAGGAAAAAGAAAGCTGACCTATCTATTTTAGGTAAGGTATATGAAAATACCACTGCAAGGTATAACGGATATTTTAATGCAAATGAAATTCTGGAAATTAATAAATTAGCTCTCTCTACACAAGATCCGGTTAATTATCAAAAACAACTTCCTATTTTTCCTTACCTGACCGCGTCAAATAGAAAATCGGCGGGACAGGAACTCGACAAGGCTGTAAAAAAAGTAACACGTGTGGTCGCTTTACATCCCAGAAGTTATTGGATGGACGATTGTTATTTACTCGCCGGTCAGGCCTGGTTTTTAAAAGAGGATTATGAAAATGCTGAAAAAGCATTCCGTTATTTAATTACAGAATTCGATCCTGAGGAAAAATTAGCCCAATCGGAAGATAAAGCTAAAGCAGACTCAAAAAAATCAACTTTATCTCCTAAACAAAAGGCAAAGAAAAGGGAAAAAGCTAAAAAAGAAGCCCTTAAAAAGAGAAAGAAATACAACAAGGAGGTTAAAAAAAGAAAAATCCAAAACGCAAAACGAAAAAAGGAAGGTAAAGCAGCCCTGCCCTCTAAACCTAAGCCGAAGGCAAAAACAGATGAGTCAGAAGCTGAAAAAGCTAAAAAGGAGGAGGCTGAAAAAAGAAAACAAGCTGCCGCGGAAGCGAAAAAAGAGGCTAAAGCAGCAGAACCTAAAAAATATTTCTTAAAACACAGACCTGTCTTTCAGGAAGGAAAGTTGTGGCTCGCGAAAACCCTGATAGAACGTGATAATGACGATTCAGCACTTCGTATTTTAGAAAAATTAATCGAAGACGAAACTACCTTCGAATATGTGCTGGAGGAAGTGTACCCGCTTTTGGCTTTCAATTACCTTAAAAAAAATAATATCGCCGAAGCAAATATCGCCCTGGAAAAATCCATAAGCCTGTCAGATGACCGAAAAGAAAAAGCAAGACTTAGTTTCCTGGCTGGTCAATTATTTTCAACGGATAAAAAAGAAGCAGAGGCCTTTACTGCCTTTGACCAAGCTGAAAAGTGGGCTTCAAACTACGAAATGGCTTTCAATGCAAAAGTAAATAAGGCGCAATTAGCCTGGCTCGCAGGAAAAGGTTCCTACGAAGATGCCTTAGCCGATCTCGATAAACTAGCTAAAGATGAAAAAAACATAGATTATTTAGATCAATTATACTACAATAAAGGTCAATTAGCCCTCAAAAATAATCAACGGGTAGAAGCTATTTCCTATTTCAAGGAGTCTCTGGGAAAAAACACCATTAATACACTCCAAAAAACAGAGTCAGCCTATATTTTGGGATCTCTCTATTTTGAAGATAGTGAGTTTCTTTCGGCAAAAAATTATCTTGATACTACCTTGCAAACCATGGCCGATGAGGATCCCAGAAAACCCGAAACGGCTAAACTCAGGGAAAGTCTGACGGACATTGCAGGCCTTATAGAAAATATAAATCTTCAGGATAGCCTGATTGGCATTTCCAAACTTACCCCGGAAGACCGCATGCAATTAGCCCTCAAAATTAAAAAACAGGAGGATGAAAAACGGATGGCCGAAATTGAAAACAAAAATCAGGGAAGTATTGGCGCTTTACCTATCACTGCCAGAGAAAATGCTTTCAATGGCTTAAATACCGGATCTACCCAAAGTAGTTTTTTCGCCTACGACGATCAAACGCTCAAACGTGGAATTCGTGAATTTGAACGGGTTTGGGGAGCCAGAACATTGCAGGATAACTGGCGACAGGGGGAACAAAAATTGTCTTTTGATGCACCCTCCCAGGCTATTACCGAAATAGATACCGCAAGTAGTAGGAAAGGCAAATCTTTAAAGGTGACCGACCTTACGGAAGAAGACATTGAAAGATTATTAGGTGATTATCCGAAAACAGATATCGCCTTAAAAGCGGCAGAACTTAAAATTATAGATGCCCTGTTTAAATTGGGCGTTCTTTACAGGGAAAAACTTGCCAATTATCCCGAATCAATAAAAGCTTTTATTGAACTCGATAAAAGATTTCCAGGGACCAATATTGAAGTAAATATCTGGTATTATCTCTTCCTCACCTACCGCGAAAATAATGAGTTAGCCGAATCCGATGTCTATAAAAGTAAAATATTAGAAAAATACGGCAGCACTTATTTCGCCCAGGCTATTTCAGACCCTAATTTTGTGGCTTCCTCAAAACTCAGAGAAAGAGAATTAAATCAATTTTATGACCTTGCGTATAAACTGTTCACAGAAAGAAAATTCGCAGAGGCGCTGGACCTTATCGTGTTAGCACCCGCTAAAAGTGGCACGTTAACTAAGTTAAATGGTAGATTTGCCTTACTTGGCGCTCTCTGCACCGGAAGCCTTAAAGGTAAGGAAGAATATATATATGCTCTTCAGGAGGTTATTGCCAAATACCCCGGCACTGATGAACAAAGAAGAGCCGCTGAAATACTTAGACTTTTAGGTGAGGCTCAGGCAAGTATGCCAGGACAACGGGTAGATGAATCCGGACAATTTCAAATTGAGGCCGACCAGGTTCATTATGTCATTTTTTCATTCCCTCAATCAGTCGATCTAAATGGCATAAAGGTCGGAATATCTGACTTTAACAGGAAGTACTTCTCTTTGGAAAAGTTAAATATGACCAATCTGTTTTTGGGTGAAGACGAATCTTCAAGAAAGGCTTTATTAATACTCCGCCGTTTTAATAACCAGGGATCCGCTTTAAATTATTATCTGACCGCCGATAAAAATAAATCAGAGTTAAAATTGGGTGAAACGCCTTACGAGCTTTTTATTATAGGCCTTAATAATTATCGCGAATTACTTCGGATAAAAAATACAAATGCCTATTTAGATTTCTTCAACACTAAAATCCTTAAAAATTAATTGACCAAGGTTAATAATTTAAAAGCAATCCGTTTTATATTATTCAACCAAACGAATTTTATATTCCTTTTTCAAAGGATTAGTCAATTGTTTGCCAATGAGCCAAGGGTTTAACCATTTCAGTTTTCGGTATGAAATGTTATTTTCCTGGGCAAACAAACCTAAATCGGGAATAGATTTTGCCACAGTAATAACTTTGGTAGCTTCGATAGGAGCATATCCAACATCTCCTTTTAACTGATAACCGTGATATTCAGGATCCTCTAAAACCGCTTTAATAGCAAACAAGCGGAAAACATACCTGGAGGTTTCCTCATTCAGCTGCATATCAAAATAGCTGGTTGCCCGTTGAAAATCTAACTCTTTTTTAAATCTGGTTTCCCCAATATTGTATGCCGCTGCGGCCATTGACCAGTTTCCAAATCTTTTATGCAAATGTTTCAAATATTTACAGGCAATTTCTGTGGACTTTTCAACATGATACCTCTCATCCACTTCCTCTGAAATTTCGAGCCCATAAAACTCAGAAACAGGTTTCATAAACTGCCATACTCCTTTTGCACCCGCAGGAGAGACCGCATTGGAAAGCATACTTTCTGCCACAGCTATGTATTTAAGATCTGACGGCAAGCCATGTTCTGCCAATTTTTTTTCTATCATAGGAAAATACCGCATAGAACGCTTAATAGCGATAATCGTACTGGAATGTTGAAAAACATTAGCATATAACTCTCTTTCAAGTCGTTCCCGTATATCCCAATCCTCGATAGTTAACTTCTCACCGGCAAAGGAATATTCATCCTGTAATATTATTGATCTGATAAGCATCGCTGGTTCTGCCGCTTTATTCTCTCCCAGGTCGATATTTGTCGCAAAGGAAAAAATAAAAAAAATTCCAAAAAAGGCTCCCAAAATCATGAGAGACCATTTTATAGGTTGTAAAAAATTATTCTCTATCATAGTCTAAATATCTTTTGCTTTTTTATAAATAGGCACCGTTGAGCAAGGTTCACCGAAAAAAATACTTGATGCTATAGGCTGTAAAAACTGTACTGCGGCCGCATAAGCAGAAGCGGGAACCGCTTTTTCGCTACAACCCTTTAGAACCATTTTTTTGTCCGCATAATCCTCCATTTTCCATTGAGAAATTACCTTATCATAATGGGCTGATAGAAAAGTATCCTTATCTCCCTGAAAAATAGCTTTTGCATAAGGTGTGGCATAGGCAGCGACCAACATAAAAGACCATAAAGGCAAAATGGCATCTTCAGAACAAACAATAAGCAGGTTTTTATCCTTATAAACAGCCCAGTCAATTTCCTTTAATGCTGTTCTAAAATCTTTCTCTCTTAAAATTAACCCTTGAAAAAGATAATCCTTTATGTCAAAATAAATAAAATCACCCTCCGGATAAAATTTTTCTAAATCAATCGTTAATAATCCACTATTAACCACCTTATTAACTAATGTTGATTCCATTTTTTCTTATTAATTTTCCGAAAAATCTGATTCCTCACCCGCTGTAAATTCATGTTCTTTAAATTCTTTGGGTAGGGGAAGATCTTTTAAACTGTTAATGCCAAAATAATGTAAGAATTTTTCACCCGTAGCATACAACAATGGTCTTCCGGGCCCTTCACTTCTTCCAGAAATAAGAATTAGCTCCTTTTCAAGTAACTTTTGCACGGCATAATCACAATTAACGCCTCTGATTCTTTCCAATTCCAATTTACTTACAGGTTGTTTATAAGCAATGATAGAAAGCGTTTCTAAGGAAGCTTTTGAAAGTTTTTTCCTTGTTTTATTTCTTAGAAAAACATTTAAGGTACCATGAAAAGCAGGTTTAGTTAAAAACTGAAAACAGTTTCCCGATTGAATCAGTTCAAAGGCAAAGGATTCATTCACAAAACGATTTGAAATTTCTTCAATTCTACTCATTACCTCCTCTTCTGAGAGCGCCAACCCGAACACCTCTTCCAAACAACCTTGAATATCCTCTATACTAATTGGCTGATCAGCTGCAAAAATCAGTGCTTCAATGTGTTGTGAAATATATTCCAATGTGAAAAATTTTAATTAAAAGGAATAGCAACGGAAAAGATTACTATTTTTTCCACCTCTTCCTTTACTTTGTTTGTTATTATCATAAAATAGGGGAAGTTGCAAAGCAAAATAAAAATCAGACCCTGTAAAGGACGATTTTGTCACCCAACTCTTTATATTATCAGAGCCGATGGTCAATGGGCCAGCCCGAAGTGCCAAACCTCCGTAAAACAGTTGTCTATTGGATAAGGTTAGCGGTATTTTTACTGCCCAAAAACCTGATTCCCAGGAGGGCATTACCATAACGGTTTCTATGGATTGAATATTTTTATTTTCTCTCAACAATGGAATATTAGCCATGGAAGAAATAAAAAAAGAATTCCCAATAGCCATTCCACCCTGAAAATTAAACGATGCCGGTAGAAGCATTTTAAAATCACTTCCTGAAACACCTGCCAGGGAACTTCCCAATATATCTGTACTCAATAAATTACCAGCCTGTATGACATTGCCTTTAGAAATTGAACTGATATAAGCGGAACCACTATGTGCAGAAACGCCTGTGGAAGTAATGTTATAGGTTGTTGAATTTTTATTAAAACCGACATATCCCAAATCGGTTAGTGCTGCACCGACAAACCATCTTCCCTCCCCTTCTGTCAATCGACCTCCTAAATCCAATCCCATACCAAAACCATTTAAGGACTTCTTTATTTTACCATTAATCGGATTTCTGGACCAAACGGAGAAACCCATATCGCCATCCACATTAGTCAGATTAAAATTATTAGAGGGTCTCTGAGAAATATTAAGGGTATTTCTACTATCCACAAAAGCAGACATCATAGGCAGTATAAATTTGACCGCAGTTCCTATGGAAAGCACATTAAATCCAACTATTTTTTTAACCCCTAAGGTTAAAGGAATTTCCGTATAGACAACCCCACTCATATTAAAAGGGGCTATTGGGTAGGTAGCATAAAAAGGCTGAGCGGCATGGGTAAATGGGATCATTCCTTCAGGAATATTGAAAGCACCAAGATTCCCTTTAACTCTCATTCCCAATCCAACCGAAAAATTTTCATTAAGGGCAACAACGGCGGAAGGCCCCTCCACTACGAAAGAACCGTAAGCGAAATGTCTGTTCAAGGTATCCTGAAAAAAACCAAAAAGCGTATCCGGCACACCTATAATACCAGCCTCTGGATATTTGACTCTACCTCTTGGATAAACGATTACCAGCCCATTTTTTCCTGGTAGGAGATTAAAAGCATTTGCCTTATCTACGCCAATAATATTGCTATTGGCATAAACACCACCTTGTATCAGATTGATTGCAGTACCTTCAGGTGCGGCTGCGGGATTAAGCAACATTTGATAAAGGCTGGTGTATTTACCTATTCTAAGACCTTGCTGGAACTGCCCCAAAGCATGATGTGCAAAAAGACACGAACTAATCAGGAAAAACAGGGTCTTCTTCATAAATAATAAAGTCTAGACTACAATATCCAAAAAAAACAAGGAAAAGGCAAATTTTTACAAGCTATTTACTCATTTTAATAGCAGGTAAAAAAAGTACCTGGTACTTGGGTACTTGGTGTATGTTCTGTTGGCGGCCCTTGCGGTTACCCTTTTTTACGGTGTCTTTGATGCGTTGGCAAAAAATGCAAATTTGCTATAAAATGCGTTGGCTTTTTCATAAGTGTCGCCAGTGCCTGTTTCCATTTCTACCGAAAAATTTAAGCCGTCTAAACTTGTAGAAATTTTTACTTCGTTGTTAGTTTGGATGGAATTGAGGT
>CAMDWC010000166.1 GCA_945878825.1 Haliscomenobacter hydrossis DSM 1100 | reverse complement strand
GAGAATATCTCAGATAAAATAGAAGCAATATCCTATTTATGGACAAATTTGGTTGCAATAAATGAAAATCACCCTGCTGATCATGTCAGCTTTGCCGCATGCCATCCTTGGCGAAAGCCAAACCAGTTAGTAAATATTGGCCAGATTAGCCAATATTTGTGGCCTATTCACTGTGTCTCAGGTACAATGGGTGTTTTTAATCCTCCCTGGTTGAAAAATAAAAATCCGTTAATTGTGTCAAAAGGGCTCCAAAAAGAAATAGATAATTTTAGTGCTTTTGATGCTTCTAATTTGGCCACACCTTCTTTATCAGAATATTTGAAAAATCAGCAAATAACACACCTTTACTTTGCTGGTTTTCCCTTAGAATATGAAATTAAAGAAACCTGTATAGATGCGCTTCGTTTAGCATACAAAGTAACTTTAATATCTGATGGTATATTATCTTTGGACTATAATAAACAACAGGGCATTTATGATGAATTGCTTTCGTTGGGTGCAAATATCATTCCTTATCCCGTTTAACTCATTAACATGCAAACATTAACTGACGCTACAACTGAAGTATTTATTTCAAAGGAAGATAAATACGGCGCCCATAATTATCATCCCCTGCCGGTCGTATTAAAGAAAGGGAAAGGGGTTTATGTATATGATGTAGAAGGCAAGAAGTATTATGATTTTTTGTCTGCTTATTCTGCTGTTAATCAAGGACATTGTCATCCTAAAATCATAGATGCACTCATAGAACAGAGTCAAAAACTTACGCTAACTTCAAGGGCATTCTACAATGACCAATTGGGACCTTATGAGGAATATATAACTAAATATTTTGGTTACGACCGGGTTCTACCTATGAATACGGGGGTTGAAGGCGGGGAGACAGCCATTAAACTTTGTAGAAGATGGGGATATGCTGTTAAAGGCATTGCGGAGAATCAAGCAAAAATCATTTTTGCCGAGGGCAATTTTTGGGGTAGAACACTGGGTGCTATTTCCTCTTCAACAGATGAATCAAGCAGAAAACAATTCGGTCCATTTATGCCGGGTTATGTTATTGTCCCATACAATGATCTTTCAGCCTTAGAAAAGGAGCTTCAAGACCCTAACGTGGCAGGCTTCATGGTTGAACCGATACAAGGAGAGGCAGGTGTAGTCATTCCCGATGCCAATTACCTTAAAGACGCCTACGAGTTATGTAAGAAGCATAAAGTTTTATTTATCGCCGATGAAGTTCAAACAGGTATTGGCAGAACGGGTGCTAAAATTTGTTGTGATCATTTTGGATTCAAACCCGATATTCTCATCTTGGGAAAAGCACTTTCCGGTGGCGTTTTACCCGTTTCAGCGGTGTTAGCGAGTGATGAAATTATGCTGACGATAAAACCAGGAGAACACGGTTCAACTTTTGGTGGTAATCCATTAGCCTGCGCTGTGGCAACCGCAGCATTAAAGGTAATGGAAGATGAAAAATTAGCCGAAAACGCTATGAAAATGGGTGCGTTGTTTAGATCTATCTTAAGCAAAGAATTACTTGGTAGTGTGCCTTTTGTTAAAGAAATCAGAGGTATGGGCTTATTGAATGCCATCGTTATTGACAAAGATGAAGATGCAGAAAAAGCTTTAAAAATATGTTTAAAAATGGCGGAAAACGGATTGCTGGCCAAACCTACGCACGGACATATTATTCGTTTTGCCCCTCCGTTAATCATAAATGAAAAGCAAATTAAAGAGGCTTGTTCCATCATTTCTGAGACTATTAAATCAGAATATTTTTAAAAATTTTCCATTTCATACAATTTATTGGAATTAAATTTCATTTAGATTTTGAATCCTTTCATTACATTTATTACCATTTAACCATTGCGTTTCTGCTTAAATATTTTTTCATGAAAAATAGCATTTTTGTCGTTTTATTTTTAGGAGGTATTTCTCCCCTATTTTGTCAGGAAAGTCCATTTCTGTACAATGTTCAAAATAAAGTAAACAAAGCGATAGAAAACTATCAAAATGGCTCTTACTCATTGACGTACAATGTCCTGAATGAAGTATTATCAGAAAATCAGTTTGCCAGTGATCCACGCTGGAAAGAAATACGGGTATTAGCCAAACAATATATGCTACAAAGTGCCATTGCCCTAGAAAGACCTGATGCGGAACTATCTGTAATTACCTATATTAAAGAAATAAGTCCGGATTTATCTGCCCAAGCTTTAATAGCAAATCTGGCTGAATATTTTTATAACAAAAAAGAATTTGAAAAAGCATTGACCTATTATGATAAGGTTTCACCTAACAGATTAAATAATTCTAATGCTGAATACTTGAATTTCCAAATAGGTTATTCTTATTTTGCCCTTGAAAAATGGAAAGAATCTATTACAGCGTTTAAAAAAATAGTCTCCAATAAAGAAAGTAAATACTTTGGGCATGGTAATTATTATCTGGGTATGGGCTATTTCAAAGAAAAAAACTACAAGGATGCATTATCCTCTTTCAAAGCCATCGAAAATGTAAAAAACTATCAATATTTAATCCCTTATCAAATAGCTCAAATATATTTTATTCAAAAAAATTATGATGAAGTTATTCGATTTGGGATTCCAAAATATGAAGAATCGCAGATAAAAAATAAAAAGGAGTTAGGCCAGTTAATAGGCCAGTCTTTGTTCGAAAAAAATGAATTTTCAAAAGCACTTCCCTATTTGCAAGCTTATGCTGAGGGAAATACAAAACTAAAAGATGAAGAGTTATATCAATTAGGTTTTTGCCTATATGATGCCAAAAAATATAGTGAAGCATCGGAAAATTTATTGCCATTAAGTGATGCAGAAAATATTTTAGGCCAAAATGCCTTATTCTATTTGGCTGATTGTTATTTAAAAACGAATAATTCTCAAGATGCCTTATTAGCTCTCGATGCGGCAGCCAGACTTAATTTTGATCCGATTATTCAACAGGAAGCGTTGTTTAACCATGGTAAATTAGCTTATGAGCTAAAAAATGACCGAGAAGCATTGAATGATTTAAAGTTAATCCCAAAAGATTCTCCCCATTTTAGCGAAGCTCAGTCTATCATAAGTAAAGTATTGCTTTCATTTCGAGATTACCAAGAAGCGGGTAAACTTCTTGTGGAAATGCAAAAAAAGAATGGAGGAAAGGAGCTAAATGAGGCAAACCAGACGATTAATTTAAATTTAGGTATTCAATATCATCAAAAAAAAGAATTTAAACAGGCGCAAACCTATTTATTAAAATCACTGGAAACACCTGTTAAGCCAAATTTAGAAGCTATTTCATTATACTGGTTAGCTGACGTTTCCAATAGAGAAAAGAAATATGCTGAAAGTATAAGTTATTTAACCAGATATTTTTCCAAAACTGCTACAAATTTACCAGAGGATGCCTCTGTAATATCTGCCAACTATTTACAAGGATACAACTATCTTAGGATTGAAAAGATGGATAATGCCACCCCCTATTTCCAAAAAGTAGTAGATGCATTCGATAATAATAAAAAGAATTATACCAAACCAGAAATCAATCAACGTATTTTAGGTGATGCAACCCTTCAACTTGCTAACGTATTTTTAGTTTCCAGAAATTTTGAAAAGGCAAGTAGGTACTACAATGAAATCATTCAAAAGAATTATCCTGCCATTGATTACGCCATGTATCAAAAAGCAATTATTGAGGGATTTAAAGGAAATACCCTCGGTGAAATTACTTTACTGGAGAGTTTAGTCAACAAATATCCTAAATCTGGCCTTGCAGATGACGCATTATTGCTAATAGGCCAAATTAGTCAGGAAATAAATCAAACGCAACAGGCTATAAAAGCTTACGAGCGTTTAGTTAGCCAGTACAATAATACTTCTGAAAAAGTTTGTGAAGCATTTAATGGATTAGGTACCAGTTATTACAATCTGGATAACTTTACTGAATCCATAAAAAACTTTAAAAAAGTATTTAGTTTCAATTGCAATTCATCTGATAAAGATTTAGCGCTTAGTGGATTAGAAGAAGTTTATTTAAATAAACTCAATAAACCTGATGAATTTATAGCGTTCAAAGCAAGCATACCCGGCTATGAGGTAAATACAATTGAACGAGAAGCCATTGGCATCAGATCCGCGGACATCCGTTTTGAAAACCAGGATTACCGAGGTGCGGTAGAAGGTTACACAAATTATTTGAAACAATTCCCTTCCGGAACAAATAGAGCCAAGGCCTATTTCTTCAGGGCTGAATCATACATTAAAATACAGAATTACACCAATGCAGCACAGGATTATGAAGCGACGGTAGCCCTACATCCTAATTCTTTTTCAGAGCGAGCTTTAGAAAAGGCAGCATTAACCTATTTAAATCTAAAAAACTATGCTAAAGCATTGGCTAACTTTAGATTGATGGAAACCAGGGCTACGGAAGAAGATAAAAAAATTGAGGCTCAGGTCCAAATTATTGTTTGTGCTTATCAGTTAAAGGACAGAAGTATTTTAATGGAATACGCCGATAAAATCCAACGAAACCCAGTAATTTCCCAGTACGAAAAAACTGAGTCAAATTACTATTTAGGAAAATTATTATTAGAGTTAAAAGAATTTAATCAGGCTATAAGTGCTTTAGAGCAAGTGAGCAAGCAACCTGATGCTGCACAAAAAGACGAAGCAAACTACCTGATAAGTCAATATTATTTATCATTGAAAGATATTGTGAGAGCCGAACAATTTAGTATGGCAGGATTTCAGGAATACATCAATGCCTATTGGGCGGCAAAATGTGGTTTAGTTTATGTGGATACTCAAATTGAGATTAAAAAATTTATAAAGGCAAAGATTGTGTTGGATCAACTTGAGGCTGATTTTGCTCAGGAAGATGGCATTTCCAATGAAATAAATGCCAGAAAAGAAACTTTACGCAAAATTGAAGCAAACACAAATAAATAATTCTATGAAAATATTCCTTGTTTTTTCAATGATACTTATTACTTGTCATTTTGTTTCTGCACAAGGCAAAGAACAAATGGAAGTCATTAAAGATTATAAGGCTGATATTCCTGAAACACCTCGTTTTGAATTAAATGCCAGTTTCCTACCTTCTGATACAAGTGGCAGGAAGCAGCGATATAATTTACTATTACGTCCTTTCGAGGTCTCATACATAACCCCTAATCTTAAGCCTTTAAGGATGATCAGTGAGGAAAATCCTGAAAATTTTCCTGGATTTTTGTCTCTGGGTGTTGGATTACCCCTGAACAGAGAGCTTATAGGTCATTATGCTTTATCGCCAAATCCACAATCTATGGTAAGTATAGATGTAGCGCATCTTGGTATGAATAACCATAAGTCTGTGGAAAATCAAAGTTATTCTCAATCTTTGGGTATTGTAAAAGCAGAGGTCTTTACAAAAGCCGGATATACTATTTCTGGAGATTTTAATTACGCCCAACAGAACAGATATTTTTATGGTTATAATCAATATAACATTGAAAAAAACAAAACATCAACCTTTTTGCCGGCCGATGTAAGACGTCAATTTCAGGATTTTGGAGGAAAAATTTCATTTTATAATCATTTACCAACCGTTGGTAAATTTGATTATCGTGCCGATTTGGCTACCTATTCCTTTGGCGACAATCTAAAAAACAAGGAAAATGGACTGCAAGCCCAATTTAATTTGGCTTACAACCTTTCAGAAGCTAATGTACTATCAGTGGGGTTATTAAGTGACCTTACGAAATATACCTTCGAAACAGATACGGCACAAAGATTAAATACATTTTTCATAGCCCCGTCCTACTCTTTTCATTCTGATAAATTTAAAGTTAGTGTAGGCGCAAAAATTGGATTAAATAATGGACAGGCCGTTGTTCTTCCAAATGTAGAGACGGACTTTCAAATATTGGCCGACAAATTATCCATATTCTTAGGGGTAAAAGGAGCTATTGAAAAACAAAACTTCAGACTTTTAGCCACTGAAAATCCTTTCATTGTAAATAATATATCTATTGAGAATGCTAATAATACGGACATATATGCCGGAATAAAAGGGCAAACAGGAGGTATCTCCTTTAGGATTGAAGGAAGTCACAGATCTGTTGATAATCTGGCATTGTATTTAACCAATAGAGATAGTATTCCAAAATTTAATGTGGTATATGACAATGCAAGAATTATATCCTTTGGTGGAGAAATTATGTACCAGATACAAGAGGGAATCAATATTAGAGCAGCTGTAAAACAAAGAATTTACCAACTAAATACGGAGTTAAAAGCCTGGCATTTGCCGTCATTTACCGCTATGTTAGGTGTAGATTACACTAAAAACAAAATAAAGCTAAACCTGGATGTGAACTCCGAAAATGGAGTTCCTTATCTTGGTTCAGAAGGCCCATTAAATTTAGATCCACTCATTGAGGTAAATCTAGGGAGTCGTTACAGCATAACGAAGCAAATGGAAGCATTTATTCAGCTCAACAATCTTTTAAATAATAAACGCCAAAGGTGGCAATATTATGAAAATTTTGGCATCAATTTCCTGGCTGGCATTCAGATGAGATTTTAATATATAAAATTAACGTCCCATCCAGCCACCATCGACGGTTAAAATAGTACCGTGAACATAATTCGCTGCATCAGAAGCTAAAAATATAGCTGGTCCTGCAAAATCGGATGGTTTACCCCACCGATTTGCAGGAATCCGTTGTAAGATAGAAGTACTTCTATCCGGATCATTTCTCAGGGCATGAGTATTATCTGTTTCTATATAGCCTGGCGCAATAGCATTTACATTTACCCCTTTGCTTGCCCATTCATTGGCCAAAGCTTTGGTTAAAGAGGCAATGCCCCCTTTTGCTGCCGCATAACCCGGCACATTAATACCCCCTTGAAAAGAAAGCAAGGAGGCTATAAATATTATTTTGCCTTGCCCGTTTTCAATCATTTTAGCTCCTAAGGCTCTACTTAAAATAAACTGTGC
>CAMDWC010000165.1 GCA_945878825.1 Haliscomenobacter hydrossis DSM 1100 | reverse complement strand
AAGAGAAATTGTATGGGCGTACCTGGATTATATTTCAGACGATCCTTATGCAATGTCCCGGTTTTCAGGACTTATGACCCCTTGAAAAATGAGATTATGGTTCCACGTAGGAGAACAGCCGGTTGTTTTACTATTCTGGTAACAGCAGGATTCCCCGTTTGGAAAATTTATGACCCAGGTACAGGCGCCCTTTTATATTCCTCAGGATCACCGATAGCAGGTTTAAGTCTTCCAGGGGGCGGTGCAGGAAAACTATTTAAGATGGATATGGATCCAACGGCTTCAACTCCCGGATCATCTGTAACTATCGCCTATATTGAATATTAAAAAGCCTTAATTTTCAGATTGGCCTTACTCCGGATAAAATAGGGGTAAGGCCAATTTATTTTATGGTTTAATAGATAATTTGATTATTTTTCCAAGAGTAAATCCAATAATCAATAAAATGACGCTGTGATACCTATCAGAACTTCCAGAAGAACTGCGGAAATTTCTTGGTTTGCCGACTTATGTGGTGGGGATACTGCCTTTTTAGGTCAGTTGGATGGTCACAGGAGAAGTAATTTTGCACATTGTCAACATATCGTTCAGCAAGCCGAGCATTTGGGTTTTAATAATATTTTACTTCCTTCCTCCTACATGGTTGGACAAGATCCGTTTACTTTTGCTGCGGCTGTTGCTCCCTCCATTCAAGATATTTCCCTGTTGGTTGCCCATCGGTTTGGGGAACTTCACCCGCCTATGTTGGCAAGATCTATAAGTACATTGGATCATTTATTAAAAGGACGGTTTACTTTAAATGTTATCAATTCTGATTTGCCGGGAATGAGGGAAGAAGGCAAAGTCAGATATCAAAGAACCAGAGAAATTATAGAGATTCTTCGACAGGCCTGGACGCAGGATGAAATTCATTTTAAAGGTGAAATTTACCAATTTGATTTGTCGTCAGAACCTGTTAAGCCTTATCAGCAAAATGGAGGTCCCCTTTTATATTTTGGTGGTTTTTCGCCCGAGGCCAGAGACGTTTGTGCTCAATATTGCGATGTGTTTCTTATGTGGCCAGACACAGAAGAAGGTCTGAAAAACACCATGGAAGATGTTTCAAAACGTGCGGCTTCTTATAATAGAAAAATAGATTTTGGATTGCGAATTCACGTCATTGTGGAGGAAAATGAAGAACAGGCGTGGCTTTCAACACAAAAACTGACCTCCAAACTGGAAGTTAAAAGAGGAGAGGAACTTAAAAACAGAGCGCAGGATGCAAAAAATATGGGGGTGCTTCAACAGGATAATTTGAGGGAAAACGCCGATAAAGATGGCTATGCTGAAGCGTTGTTATGGACTGGTATCGGTCAGGCCCGAAGTGGATGTGGTGCCGCTCTCGTAGGTTCACCGGATCAGATTATCGACAAAATCAATAAATACATGGATATGGGCATCAGGTCTTTTATCTTCTCAGGTTATCCTCTAATTGAATCGGCTATTAAGTTTGAAAAGTATGTGTTGGGCAGATTACCCAACGAGAAACTGGCAAGAATTCAAGGTAGAATTCCCGAAAATGAACCAGATACACCTTTAACTACGAAACCATTAAAATAAATAGCGTAAAATGAAACAAATTGATTTAACGCCCAAATTCTCCCTAGCGCAAATAGTTTATGGGGTTTGGCGTTGGGATGAAAATAAACAATCCCTAAAAGATATCTCTCATATTCTGGATACTTGTCTTTCATTAGGTATTGATTCGTTTGATCATGCTGATCTCTATAATGATTATGGCAATGAATTATTTTTTGGCAAATTGTTAAAAGGAAATAACGCATTGAGAAGTCAAATTAAATTGATTTCTAAATGTGGGATTCAATTATTAAGCCAGAAAAAGCCGCTGACTAAAGTTAAACATTATGATTACAGCAGGGAACATATCACTTATTCTGTAGAAAATTCTCTCCGACATTTGAATACCGATTTCCTGGACGTATTGTTACTGCACCGACCCAGCCCCCTTTTAAATCCGGATGAAGTGGCGGAAACGCTTTCCGATTTGGTGAAATCCGGTAAAGTGAGGCATATTGGTGTTTCTAATTTCACGCCCCAACAATTTCAACTTTTACAATCTCGTTTAGATATCCCTTTGATTACCAATCAAATTGAGTTAAACTTGAATCATCCTCATCCACTGACGGACGGTAGTATTGATTTCCTTTACAAAGAGAAAATAAAACCTATGATTTGGAGTCCCCTGGGCGGTGGATCTATTTTTAACGAAACAGGAAATGCTTTAATTAGGAATAAATTGCAGGTTCTGGAGGATAAATACCAGGTTGGGGCCGATGTTTTATGTCTTGCCTGGCTATTGAAACATCCCGCACAATTGATTCCAGTGATCGGAACAAATCAGGTGGAACGCATTAAGGCCGCTGTAAAATCTACTTCTCTGGCATTGGAATTGCAGGATTGGTTTTCGTTATATGAAGCATCATTGGGTAATGAAGTTCCGTAAATGAATACACTGACTATTGACCATTTTGATTTTCTCCTGATTATAGCCCTTATTATTATTCAAATAGGGGTAGGTATTTTTTTTAGTCGAAAGGGTAAGGGAAGTGAGGATTATTTCATGGCGGGAAGGAAACTGCCTTGGTGGGTTGTAGCTGGTTCCGTTTTCAGTACCAATATCAGTGCTTCCCATTTGATTGGCATGTTAGGCATTGGATATTCGGTAGGTTTTGCCCAAAGTCATTACGAAGTGCTGGCCGTTTTTGCCATTCTAATACTTGCTTTTTTATTTATTCCTGTTTATCGGCGATTACCCTTATTTACTCTATCACAATTTTTGGAAAAAAGGTTTGGTGATAAAGTCAGATTAACCTATGCTTTATTGGTTTTGTTGTTAATTATTGTTCAGTTGGTTGGGCATTATTACATTGGTGCGCGGGCATTATCTATGCTTACTCAAGGGAGTCTGTTTGAAATAAATTATCCTTTCGCCCTCTTTTTATTATCCCTTATCATTTGCAGTTACACCTTTTTTGGTGGATTAAGTGCGGTAGTATATACTGACACCCTTCAGGCTATATTCATTATAGTGGTTGCTATTATACTATGTTATTTTACATTTTCATCACCTGAAATAAATGGTTTTTCAGGATTACTTACTTTGGACAGTCAACTGCCTGAGGGGTCAAGAAAAATGAATCTTTATCTTCCTACAAATCATCCTGACTTACCAATTTCAGGCGTTTTCACGGGACTAATACTTTTGCATTTTTTCTATTGGATAACCAATCAATATTTAGTTCAACGAGTGTTAGCTGCTAAAAGTGATGATGCGGCAAAATATGGTGTCATGGTTGCCGGGTTGTTAAAACTCGGAATTCCTTTTGTTACCATAGCTACTGGTGTGGCAGCAGCTCATTTGTTAAATATTAAATATGCCGGGCAAAAAATTTTACCTGACGATGCTTTTTTATATTTGGTCAATGCAGTAATTCCAGCAGGTTTTGGGCTCATAGGCTTATTAATTTCAGGAGTATTGGCATCTACTTTTTCTACCATTGATTCCATGATGAATTCGGCAACGACCTTGTTTTGTATTGACATTTATAAAAAATACTATCGGAAAAATATTACGGATAAAGAATTGGTGATTGTTGGTAGATTAGTAACACTAACGATTACCTTTTTGGCAGCCGTGCTTGCCTATGCAACCTATAACCCTCAAAGTGCGGGAAACTTTTTTCTGAAAATATCTTCCCATGGGTCTTATTTTACCCCAGGCATCATTGTTGTTTTTTTTGCTGCGGTATTTGTCAGGAGAATACCTTCTCAAGCAGCCTTATGGACCATGGTGTCAGCACCGTTTATTGCCATTTTACTCGAAGTATCCTACAGTAGCATCACTGCCTTTTTCCCTACTATTTCCTCAATATTTGGTGAAAAACTTAATTTTTTGCACCGGGTGGCACTCACTTCCATAAGTTCCGTCTTTTTATTGTTTGTTAGCCGTTTTTACTTACTAAGAAAAGTTGGGGGATACCAGCTTGTAAAAGAAGATAATCAGCTGATGGCCATAGATTCGTTAATGGCACATCGTTGGAAGATATTTGGATTTTTATTCATTCACGCTATCTCGGTAACTATTTTGTTCATGGATCTAACAGACGGAAAACAATTATCTTTCTTTATAGCTCCTTTATCGGGAAGTCTTTTTTTATTAAATATTGGAAAGCCTTTTGCCTTCTCGGGAACTAAATTGATGGCTGCCGTATTACTGTCTTTATGCATTTGGATTTTATATTATTTCTCCTAATCTTGAAAAATGATTAGATTGAACCTTTTTAAAAAATGTTTATGTGGTTAATTATAATGCTTTTTGTCTCCTTAAATTATGCAAATCCAGTACAGCATGGAGAATGGGATGTATTGGTTAAAAAACATGTTTCAAAAAATGGTATGGTCGATTACCAGGGTTTTTTGAAAGATAAAAAGCAATTGCAGGTTTATCTGGACAAACTTTCTGCCAATAGACCTACTTCTAAATGGAGTAAAAATGAAAAGATGGCTTTTTGGATAAATGCATACAATGCTTTTACCGTGAAGCTAATATTGGATCATTACCCTATAAATAGTATCAAGGATATTAAAAAGGGTATTCCTTTTGTTAATTCTGTTTGGGATATCACCTTTATTCCAATGGGGAAAGAGAAAATAGATCTGAATTATATTGAACATTCCATTTTAAGAAAAGAATTTAAGGATCCAAGAATTCACGCCGCAATAAATTGTGCTTCCTTTTCTTGCCCATTATTAAGAAATGAAGCATATTATGCCTCTCGTTTGGACGAGCAATTAAATGATGCTATGAGGAGGTTTGTAAATGATTCTCAACGAAATCAGTTAGACAAATCAAATATTAAAATATCAAAAATATTTAGTTGGTTCGCTGGTGATTTTAAGTTAAATGGTTCGTCTGTCGTTGATTATTTAAACAAATATGCAAAAAAACGGGTGCAACCAAATGCTAAAATAGATTTTTTAGAGTATCAATGGGAGCTAAATGATGTAGTGAAATAATAAGTGGGATTCATGGAAAAAGAAATAATCATAGGGGTTTTACAAATGTCTGATCGCGCCAGTCTGGATACAAACGCATATTCCAGCCTGTCGGGAGATGCCATTTTAGAGGTTTTGACATCGTATATAAAGTCTCCTTACAGAACTATTTTCAACATCATTCCCGACGAGTATGATTTAATTTTAAAAACATTTCATACCCTTGTAGTAAAGGAAAAGTGCTGTTTAATATTAACTACTGGGGGAACAGGGCCTGCAAAAAGGGATGTAACGGTTGAAGCCACGGAGGCTTTTTGTCAAAAAATACTTCCTGGCTTCGGCGAGTTGATGCGGATGGAAAGTTTAAAATATGTGCCTACCGCTATTCTTTCCAGGCAAACGGCAGGCATTTATGAAAATACTTTGATTGTTAACTTGCCGGGCAAACCCGCTGCCATTTCACAATGTTTGCAAGCTGTTTTTCCTGCCATACCTTATTGTATTGACCTTATAGATGGTCCGTTTATTATGGCAAATGAGCAAAACATAAAGGCCTTCAGACCTAAATCGGGTTAATTGTGGTTTTTGTACTTTATAATCAAGGGCGTTGGATGGTAAAAAGTAAATCGGCCGCCATAAGTACCTTGTTTTTTAGTCTATAGGGGAAATCTGGGTGTTCTTGTAGGAATTTTTTTAAATAATAGGCCGCAGTGGGTGATTGATGTCCACTTAATACTGCTGTAATGAATTGTCTTGGGAAAAAGATGTCTCCTGTTTTTTGAATCTCCTCTAAAAGTTCCAGACTTTGTGTAATATAATGAGTTGATTCTTTGGCTCTTAAGGGATGATTTAAATAACGGACGGCGTCAACCACCCAAGGTTCAACATTTCGGTTTTCTGCGTCGTACAAGGATTCAAAAGCGGCATCCCTTATTTTAGTATCGGGGGATAAAAAAGGTTTTATGAATTGTAACCTCTTTTTTCTATCTGGATTCAGGATTTTTATTAATTGAGTATCTATTATTCCGGAGGCTTGTTCAGGAAGTAGTAAAGATAGTGCTGCGGCAAGGTCAATCTGCTGTGGTTCTGAAATGGGTAATCCTGGAATGTTGGTTTTTCCAGACCAAATATCAAATAATGTTTGAGTAGCTTCCTTAGACAAAGCGATGTCCCTAAAGGTTGAAAAATAGGCAGATTTTGCACTGACAGATGTGTTTTCATTTATCAGTTGCCAAAGAAGAAGTTCTATTTTAGGGGTAGATATACTTCGCTGTTCATCGGAAAGGAAAGTCCAGAAGACCGTATTCAGTTGGCCTAATAGTAGTTGTCTGTTTAAGGATTCCTTTTCATTTTTTAAGGAATGTAACAGATATCCTAAATAATCATTGCCAGATATTTTCCTATTGATTAATTCTTCCATTAAAGCAATGCTAATGGCTCCGCGCAAGAATTCATCATTTACAGTTAATTTACCCGATAAAAAGTTCTGCAAAGACAGGTCATCCAATTGGAAATAACCATAACCTATGGCGGAAGCATTCGGTAAGATCGCTAAAGGTTTTTTTAAACCTTTTGAAATGGGTAAACTTGTTTTTAAACCATCTATACGGGCAGGTATTTTGATAATTGTGTCGGCATAAAAGAGCGCTATATCGGTTTCTTGTTGCCAATGCTTTTCCGAGGGGGAAGATTTAACCTGTTGGATAGTTATTTCCTCTATATTTGAATCTTCATTAAACAAGGCAGTCGTTAAAAGATGGGGCATTCCAGCTTCTTTTACCCAAATACCAGCCCATTCTTTCAAAGATATAGGGGTTAATTCATCTAAAATACTGATAAGATCGTCCCATGTCGCATTGGCATAAGAAAAGTCTTTCAAATATTTTTGAAGACCCATTTGAAAAGGTTCCGTTCCCATCAACTTTTCCAGTTGACGCAT
>CAMDWC010000164.1 GCA_945878825.1 Haliscomenobacter hydrossis DSM 1100 | reverse complement strand
GATTGGAAATTGAATCCTCCGGTTAAGCCGTCTATATTTAAAACTTCCCCGGCAAAATATAGATTTTCTTGTATTTTGCTTTGGAAGCTTTTAAAATTTACTTCTTTGAGAGATACCCCTCCGGCAGTAACAAATTCTTCTTTATTGGTACTTTTTCCTTTCACGCTTAACGTAAATTTAGTCATGTTTCGTGCTAAATCCTGCGTTTGTTTTTTTGTTATATTAGCCCATTGTTGCGTTGATTGTATATCTGAGGTATGTAAAAGATACATCCAGAATCTATGGGAAATTTTATACATAACCACATTTCCCATTTGTTTTTTTGCGTCGGATTTCTTTACTTGCTTTATATCTGTTAAGACATCGTCATAGGTTTGGGATATCCAATTTACTTCGATATCAAATTCGTATTTTAGTTCATTAAGTTCAACAGCTGCCCAGGCGCTCATTTTAAGTATGGCAGGCCCACTTAAGCCCCAATGAGTAATTAATAGAGGCCCTGCAGTAGCATGTTTTAGTCCTATAATTTTAATAGACGCAGCGGAAAGACTAATACCAGCCAGTTCATTTAACGCCTTATCGTTCACTTTAAAAGTAAATAAAGACGGAACTGCCGGTATAATAGTATGGCCCATTAAGGCTAATATAGTCCATATAGATGGGCTACTCCCCGCAGTAATAATCAAGTAATCTGATAGATATGTTTTATCTGAAACAGTAACTTCCCATTTTGCATGTATTTTCCTTACGGCGTTGACACGACAACTAAGTTTAATATCCACATGATACTTTTTACAAATTCTCATGAAGCATTCAATGATAGTTTCAGAAGAGTCTGTGATGGGAAAAATTCTGCCATCTGCCTCTGTTTTTAAAGCAACACCGTTTTTAGAAAACCATTCAATGGTATCTTTGGGTTGAAAATGTAAGAAAGGGGCATAAAGTTCCTTTTCTCCTCTTGGATAAAACTTCACAAGGTCTCTGGCCTCGAAACAGGCATGAGTTACATTACATCGACCCCCTCCGGAAATACGAACCTTTTTTAATACCTCTTTATCTTTTTCAAGTATAGTAATTTTTATATTACTATGTTTTTCAGCGAGTAAACAGGCTGAAAAAAAACCTGCAGCGCCTCCCCCAATAATTAAAACGCTAGTTTTAATCATGGAAAGGTAGGGTGTTGCTTGTGGTGCTCTGTTCTAGATTGGATAAAATGGGCCAAGGCAATAACTTGAGATTCCTGATATAAATTTCCCGTTATGGTTATACTGGTTGGTTTTCCATTTATAAAGCCATTTGGTATAACAATACATGGATGTCCAGTATAATTGGTAATGGTCAAACTAGTTCCTCCCCAGGATGGATTCAAGTAAAGATCAATTTTTGAAAAAACTTTTTCCTTCATCTCCTCCATGAGCATTTTTCGTTTTCTATTGGCCTGAATGTATTCCACCGCAGGAATAAATCTAGACTCTCTAAATTTATTTGGCCAGGCATTTTTAATTTGCCTTTCTAATAAATCATCTTTATTACTTCTAGTTAATTCATCGAAGGCAGCTGCTGATTCTGCTGATAAAATGGGAGATAAATAGGGGAGTTCTGGTAATTCAACGGGAATTAAATTTATTCCTTCTTTTTTCAACAGGGCTAAAATGAGGCTATCTTGCTGTTTGAATGGATAATTTCTGTCAAAAGAACTTTTTAAGTAGCCTATTTTTAAGGATTTTATATTCAACGTTGTATTATAGTTAAACGGAAATTCCTGCACAGATACATCTTTATTGTCCTTTCCCTGTATTACGGAAAACACCAGGGCACAATCTTCTGCTGTCCTGGATATCGGACCTATTTTATCCATAGTCCAACTCAGTGCCATAGCACCATGTCTGCTTACCCTTCCAAAGGTGGGTCTTAGACCTGTAGTACCGCAAACGGTAGAGGGTGAAACAATACTTCCCAATGTTTCGGTACCTATGGCAAAAGGCATTAATCCAGCGGAAACGGCTGATGCACTGCCAGCTGAGGAGCCACTTGATCCGCTTTCTATATCCCATGGATTTTTAGTAGTACCTCCAAACCAAACATCGCCCCAAGCTAATGCTCCCATAGATGTTTTAGCAATTAAAACCGCGCCTGCAGCATTCAGTTTTTGAATTACTGTCGCGTTTTCATTAATCACCTGATCTTTATATGGGGTTGCTCCCCAGGTAGTTTTATATCCCTCTGTGGTCAATAAATCTTTTGCACCATAAGGTATTCCGTGTAATAATCCACGATATTTACCAGCAGCTATTTCTTCGTCTGCTTTTTTTGCCTGACGAAGAGCCATATCTTCCGTTACCGTTATTACACAAAATAAGCTGCTATTGTACTTTTTGATCCTTGATATGAAGTATTGAGTGAGTTCTACGGAACTGATTTGTTTAGATTTAATTAGATAGGCTAGTTCTGAAATGGAATACCAAAGAAGTTTTTCCTTATCTATCTTAAATGGCTTTACCATACTTAGTGTTAATCCGGAAGCACCTGTTGGCGACTGAAATCCCGACGGTCTGGGGTCAAAAACGAAGGCCGGTGACACGCCATTCTCAATGTCCATTTCTCTGTTTTTACTAAATCCTTTGCTGAATTCTGATACACCAGGGAGTAAAGAATCTATCTCTTGCTCAGAAAATTGTAGCCCCATAATATTTGATGCTTCCTTAATGGAATCACTCGTGATTATTGGTTCTATCATTTTTTCAAAAAAAGCGCCAAAAATAAAGGTGCAAACTAAAATTAAAGCCGTTGAAATGCCTGATTTTTGCATAGTGTTGGAGTTATTTTACAAAATTAAAAAACTAATTCCATTTTTTCATTTTACTTTTGTTTATGATTAATTAAATAATGATAGAATGAATTCGGAATTAAAGGTTTTTAAATTTGGTGGCGCATCGCTAAAAGATACAGCATCATTTTTAAATGTAGCAAATATTCTTAAAATCCAAACAGCTGACGTAGTCGTTCTTTCTGCCTCTGGAAAAATTACGGATCAATTGGAATCCTTAATAAAGGCATACCATAAAAAATCAACGGAACAACAAAATATCTGGCATGATATTAAATCTTATCATATTGCTTTGGCTACTTCTCTTTTAGATCAAACAGACGAAGTTTTTGACGTTATTAATGATTTATTTGTTGAAATTGATTGGATTTTAGACGAAGACCCAAGTGCAGATTTCAATTACTGCTATGATCAGATTATTGGTATCGGAGAATTATTATCTACCAGAATCATGCACGCATTGTTGCTCAAGTTAAATATGAATGTTGTTTGGATAGATGCGCGTGATATTATTACTACCGACGATAATTACAGAGAGGGATGGGTGTTTTGGAACGAAACTGAAGTAAAATGTAAAAAGGTAATTGAACCTCATCTATCCAACGGTTCTTTTGTTGTCATGCCTGGCTTTATAGGTTCTACGATAGATAATAATACTGTTTCTTTAGGTAGAGAAGGCTCCGATTATTCTGCGGCCATTCTGAGTCATTGTTTGAACGCTCATAGTTTAACTATCTGGAAAGATGTTGCGGGAGTATATAATGCCGATCCAAAGTTTTTTACTGATGCCGTTTTATTACCTGTTATTTCCTATAAGGAGGCTATTGAAATGACCTACTATGGCGCAAAAGTGATTCACCTTAAAACTATTAAACCGCTACAAGCCAAAAATATACCTCTAAAAGTTAAATCTTTTATTCAGCCAGAGCTTGAAGGTACTTTTTTTGGTGGGGATAAAAAAGTTAATTTTCCTCCCATTATTATTAAAGAATCAAATCAGATTTTATTGACTATTGAACCAAAAGATTACTCTTTTATAGCAGAAAAAGATTTAGCATTTATTTTTAATGTTTTTCATGAAATTGGTTTTCAGGTTAATTTTATGCAAAATACGGGCCTTCATCTTTGTATATGCGGAAGTTGTCTTTTTTTTGATGCTAATCAATTAGAACAGATTCTTCAACCTAATTTGACCGTAAGTTTTCAAAATAACTGTAATTTATTGACCATTAGGCATTATACAAATGATTTGAAAATCAAAATGATGGAAAATGTAAAGGATTTAGTCGTAGGCGATGTAAATGGTACTTTTCAATTGATTTACATGGATATTGCAAAGTGAGAAAGTTACCATTGGAATCTTCCTTTTTAGATAGCCTTAAACAGCTCGTCAATAGCGATTTAACAGAAAATTCTTTTCTTTTAGGAGTTAGTGGTGGAAGTGATTCAATGTGCCTTGCCAATTTGTTCTTAAAATCCGGACTAAAATTTAGTCTGATTCATATTAATTATTCACTTCGGGGGAGTGAATCTGATGAGGACATGAATTTTGTAACCACCTGGGCTAAAAATCATGATATAGCGTGCTTTGTTAAGGTCATAGACACAGCTTCAATGCTAACTAATCAAGGGGGGAATATGCAACAAATGGCAAGAGATTTACGCTATTCCTTTTTCGAAGAAACCAGGCTAAAATACCATTTTGATTTTATTTGTACCGCTCATCATGCCTCCGATTGGTTAGAAACGGTTATTTTCAACGTCTTAAGAGGTGGTTTTCTAAATGCCCTCATTGGCATACCCGCTTTGAATGGAGCTATCTTACGTCCTCTTTTATCGTTCCCTAAAATAGAAATTAATGATTATCTCATCCAAAATGATATACCTTTTCGCACCGATTCAAGTAATAACAAACTTATATATCATAGAAATTTGATCAGGCATGAAATTATGCCCGCTTTAAATAAAATTAATCCTTCTTTATTATCTACTTTTTTGAAAAATAAAAGGGTTTGGTCAGAATTAATTCAGATTAAAAATGAATTCGTTTCAGGTGAATCTAAAAAAATAGTTACTCATTTATCTGATAACGAATTTCTTATTGATATTGTTGGTTTAAATGCGAGTCTAGCACCCGTAACATTTTTATATGAAATTTTAAGTCCTTTAGGTTTTAATTCAAAAATGATTTATGAGATCGTTGAAATGAAGGAAAAGTCAATATCAATTGGTTCTGTTTTAACGTACAATGATGTAAAAATTATTAAGTTGGAAAAGTATCTGAGGTTAATAAAGGAAATTGAATCTCCTTTAGTTGCTAAAGAAATAGTGATAACACAAAATGGAAATATCGAATACGCCAAGGGTAGAAGCATTTATATAAAGAATAGTAGGAATATTCCTGAAAATTTAAACCAGGGCCCGGAAAAAATTTTCGTGGATGATAAAAAAATAATTTTTCCATTGTATATAAGAAAATGGAAAAATGGAGATTTTTTTTACCCAATAAACATGAATAATCAGCGAAAAAAAATTCAAGATTATCTTACGGACAAAAAAATGGATAAATTTAATAAAGAAAAGGTGTATCTTCTTGTTGATGCCAATAATCAAATTATTTGGGTCATTGGTTTAAGACAAGATAATAGGTGTAAGATTGATTTAAATACCGAACATATCCTTATATTTGAACATAAAATAAATTAACATGAGAATTATTATCCTTTCAATCATTATCACATTTTTCTATACTAATCCTATGTCCGCCCAAGGTAGTGACACTAAACAAAACGGTTTAGTAGTTAAATTATCAGCTACTTGGTGTCCTGTTTGTTCTGGTGCAGCCTGGAATTCTTATAACTCGCTTTTAAATAATGTGAAAAATAATGCCTTTTATTTTACGGCACATTCAAGTTCAACCTCAAGACTTTTCTCTCAAACTGGCTCTGATATCATAAGAAACTTTGATCAATCTGCATATCAACCGGCTTTTTATCTAAATGGTCTAAATAAGGGGTCAGGGGGATCCGTAACAGAAAGGGAAATCAAAAATACTATTGAAGATGATGCAACTAAAGAGCCATCGGCGCTAATGAAAACAGTAGCAAGAGCTACGGGAAATACAAGTATTAAAGCACAGGTTACCCTTACTTTCCCCAAATTGATGACAGGAAACTATACGATGGGGCTGTATTTGGTTGAAAAGGTGGTTAAAGAAATTCAAGCAGGGTTATCAGGCCCCGTTGAACATAAAAATGTGCTTAGAAATTCATTCTTTACTCAAAGTTTTGGTGAAGATCTTCCTGGTACTTCTTTTGCAGCTGGGTATTCTAAAACAATTTCTGGTACCATTATTCTACCAGCTAACTCATCTGCTGCCAATTTTGAAGTAATAGCTGTATTATGGAAAAAAAATGGAATAAAATATGAGTTTGTTAATGTCCATGGAACTTCTGACATGGCTGGGGTACTAACAAATATTTCAGAAAAGGTAGATGCAAACTTTAATTTTATATTGACAAACGCTTCATTAAAGGATATTGAGTTTCAGTTCTCCAGCCTTTCTTTGCCTTTAAATGGGGTTACCGTACAATTAAGAGATATATTAGGTAGAACGGTTAAACAGGAAAGAGGAGTTCAGTTTTCAAATGATTTTCAAAAAATGCATTTTTCTAACCTGAATTTAACGCCGGGAACCTATATTATTTCTTTTGAATCACGCGAATTTCTTATTTCAAGAAAGGTGGTGATTAAATGAGTGAATTGCTTGATATAGATTTACTTCAGGTTCAGCCCTTTATTAAAATTAGAAAACAGCCACAGGGAAATGAAATTTTTGATACTGTAAGAAAAAAATGGCTTATTCTCCAACCTGAAGAATGGGTCAGGCAGTTAATGGTCTTGTATTTGTCTAAAGTGCTTCATTTTCCATTAAATCATTTTTCTATTGAGAAAGGCGTATCTAAAGGTCTGAAAAAGGGAAGGTGGGATATACTAATTTTTGACTATTCCATGAAGCCATTTATGTTGATAGAATGTAAATCTCCCAATATCTCTTTAACAGAAGATGTTTTATATCAAGCCGCAGTATATAATATTGAGTTGAAAGCTCCTTATATTGCCGTTACGAATGGTTCAAATACCAGTTGTTTTAGTATCGATAAAGAAAATAA
>CAMDWC010000163.1 GCA_945878825.1 Haliscomenobacter hydrossis DSM 1100 | reverse complement strand
GCCTGTCTCAAAGATTGATTGAGCTGGGTAAGGAAAATTGGGAGCTGGCCGTTTTTCCGATGGAGGATCACGGTTTTGTGGAAACAACCAGTTGGCTGGATGAATATAGACGGATCTTACAACTATTTGATAAAACCATAGCAAAACCTAAAAGTGAGAAAAAGTAAAATATATAACCACTTTTCCATTAGAAAAAGTAATCTGTTACTTTCTTTGATATTCTTTACTTTAATGACTTCTTCAAGTGCTTTAGGTCAATCAGATACCTTTGAATTACCAGCCGTTCCAATTACGGCTTCAAGAATATCGGTCGAAAGCCGTCGTATTAATCAGGCGGTAACTACCTTATCAGAAGATATTTTGTTAAAGGGACAGGCAAGAACGTCGCTTCAGGATTTTGCCGCTTATGTTCCTGGTGTATTGGCTCAAAATGCTGAAAATTATGCGCAGGATGTGCGTATATCCATTCGTGGATTTGGTTCCAGGTCTGCATTTGGCATTCGCGGTGTTAGAATTTTAGTCGATGGTATTCCTGAAACTACCCCCGACGGTCAAGCCAATGTAGATAATATCGATCCGGCCTTTATTCAAACGATGGAAGTAATCAGGGGAGTGAGTACTGTCCTTTATGGTAATGCAGCAGGTGGCGTATTGGCCCTTTATACAAAAGATCCAACCTCCTCATTTTCAATGAATTCAGGTTACCTTTTAGGGAGTAATGGCTTGAAGAAATTAGATATTTGGATGGGTGGTAAAAATACAAAAAGAGAATGGAGTGTTTTTGGAAGTAATTTTTCGCATACAGGATTCAGAGACTGGAGTCAGACGAAAACAAATTTATTTAATGGTAAGTATGTTATTCATCTGCCAAAGGGGAAGTTAAAATTTTTATTAAATTGGGCTTCTAGCCCGCTGGCTAACGATCCGGGGGCTTTAGTTTCTTCTGAACTTAGTTTATCGAGAAAGTCAGCATTTAGCAGAAATATTCAGTTTAAGGCAGGGGAGGAGTTAGTTCAATACAGAATAGGGAGTACCTGGGATCAGCAATTAAAAAATAATAAGCAAATTCAGGTGTATTCCTTTTATTCAAAGCGCATTTTTGATAACAGACTTCCCTTTGAAGCCGGTGGGTATGTGTCATTTACCCGGCAATTTTGGGGTGGAGGTGCTTCATTGCAGCAGTTAAAACCTACTTTTCAATGGTTAATTGGCATGGAAGCTTCCAGTCAGGTTGATAACAGACAGAGATTTGCTAATAAACTCGGGGTAAAAGGTAACCTGAATTTAGACCAGAAAGAATTATTCCAGGGTGGAGGCATTTATGGCCAGTATCGTTATTTTTTTAGTAAAAAGTGGGAAGGGGTATTAGGCGCCAGGTTGGATAAAATCAATATGGGCGTAGAAGATCTTTTTTTAACAGACGGTAATAATAGCGGAAATATCGACTACCTTAGGTTGAATCCTTCCTTAGGTTTCGTATATAAAATGTCCACATCGTCCAGTATTTTTGGGGATTGGAGTAAACATTTTGAAACGCCGGCACTTACAGAGCTCAGTGCAAATCCTAGCAATCTTGGTGGATTTAATCCTGATTTAAAACCCCAGACTTCCTCACAATTCTCACTGGGTTATCGGTATAAAAAAGTAAAATGGCTTATATCGGAGTTATCGATATATCAAATTGATTTAAAAGATGAATGGATAGCTTATGGATTAGAGGCTTTTCCCGGTCGAACTTTTTATAAAAATGCGGGGGTTTCCAGAAGGAATGGATTAGAAATATTTACTCATTTTTTTCCTGAAAGAAAGGTAAGTGCTATCATGTCGCTTACCTTGGCTGATCACACCTTTAAAGAGTACCTTTCAGGTGCACAAAATTATGCAGGCAACTGGGTGCCAGGTTTCTCTCCTTTTCAGTTATTTACAGAGGTAAGATCCCAGTGGAATAAATCACTCTTCTTCTCAGCAAACATGAGGTTTATGGGTAAACAATTTGTCAATGACAGTAATACTATTTCTGTTCCCGGATATATTATACTGGGGGCAAGATGCCAATATATAGTGCCAGTTAAATCATCTGGTATTGAAATTTTTGGTGGAGTAAATAACTTGCTGAACGTCGATTATTTTTCAAATATTAGAATCAATGCTGCAGCCAATAGATTCTTTGAACCAGCTTCAGGCAGAACTTTTTATCTTGGATTGAGATTAAATGTTAATCCGGCAAATAAAAATGGATAATCAAAAAAGTACTATACTATCTGTCGGTTCGGTAAATATCAGCCGTTTTTTCAATAATGGTTCGCAGGAAACATTGGTTGATTCCGTCGTTGTGGAGTCACCAATTGAAATATATGTAAAATACGGGACTATTGATGACAGGAAAGTAAAGAAAATAGCCATGATCATGAGATCTCCCGGAGATGATCTGGCATTGGCTGTTGGCTTCCTTTTTACGGCGGGCATTATACATCGGAGAGACGATATTTTGCCTGCGCAGAAAACAACGTATTTTCAAAAAATACAATTAGTTGAGTTAGCTTATCATTTTAATCCTATTTTTCCAAAAGAGGATAGAATATTTATAGTAAATGCGTCCTGCGGTCTTTGTGGTGCTCCCAATGCAGAGGCTTTACAAGGAAATATCCCTTATCCCTCCTGGGGGAAACCTGGAAAACTCAATAGAGAAATAATCTTTCGATTGGTTAACGAGACGAAAGCATTGCAGCCACTTTTTAACAAAACGGGAGGGTCTCATGCTGTTTGCTGGTTTAATAATGCCGGGGAATTAATGCAGGTTGCCGAAGATATTGGCAGACACAATGCGCTCGATAAGGTTTTAGGGCATGCTTTGTTAAAAGATGAAAATATTCGGATGAACGGATTTTTATTCTATAGCGGTAGAGCAGGGTTTGAAATGCTACAAAAAGCAGCCAGAGCGGGAATTAATCTTGTCGTAGCTATTGGTGCGCCAAGTACTTTAGCCATTGAGATTGCAGAAGAAAATGATATTACGCTGGTGGGTTTTACTAATCATAATTCGTTCAATGTTTATACCCACGCGCATAGAATTCAATAAAACATCCTTTTTTTTCATTTTTTTGGCACCTATTTAGAACTACTTTTCATTTTGTTTATTTAATAGATTTATAATCATTATATATCATTGATTTTATGTTGAAAAATTATCTAGCGCTTACCGTTGCTTTCATCTTTTTATGTCTTAGCCAGGTAAATGGACAAACGGGTATAATAAAGGGAAAAATCACTAATAAATTGACCAATGAAGCCATTGGTTTTGCTACTGTTGTCATCCCTGAAATAAATAAAGGGGTTACCTCTGATGAATCGGGGAATTATGAAATAACAGGACTTACTCCGGGTTTGTATAATGTAACGGCTAGTTTTTTAGGATTTAAAGACGGTTCTGCCTTTGAAATTCAGGTTTCTAACGCAAGGCCTGCTCAGGTAGATTTTCAATTGGAAGAATCTATTGAGGAACTCACGGAGGTAGTAGTTCAGGCATCTCCATTTAAAAAAACAGAGGAAAGTCCTGTTTCCCTAAGGACGATAGGTATAGCTGAAATTCAAAGAAATCCGGGTGGGGCAAGAGATATATCCAGAGTTATTCAATCTTTACCCGGGGTGACTACTACGGCATCTTTCAGAAATGATCTAATCATCAGGGGAGGGGCGCCAAATGAAAATCGTTTTTTCCTGGACGATGTAGAAGTACCCAATATTAATCACTTCGCGACGCAAGGGGCGTCGGGTGGACCGGTAGGTCTCATTAATGTAAATTTTATTAACGAAGTGGATTTTTTCTCGGGTGCCTTTCCTGCAAATAGAGGAAATGCATTAAGTTCCGTGTTTAATTTTAAGCAAAGAGAGGGTAGAAGTGATAGAATTGGGGGTAACTTTATGGTGGGTGCCTCTGATATTGGATTAACTTTAGAAGGTCCTATTGGTGATAAAGGTACTTTTTTAGTTTCGAGCCGAAGATCGTATTTGCAATTTCTATTTCAAGCTATCGGACTTCCATTCCTACCTACCTACAATGATTTTCAGGCAAAAATTAAATTTAAACTGGACGAAAAAAATGAGTTGACCTTTATTGGACTAGGTGCTATTGACCAGTTTAAACTCAATCTGGAGGCGAATGAAACGGAAGATCAACAGTTTATCCTGGATCAACTCCCAACTAGCCCTCAATGGAATTATACCAATGGTTTGGTTTGGAAACACTTTACTCAAAAGGGCTATTGGACTTTCGTTTTATCGAGAAATATGCTTGATAATAAGGCAATTAAATATGCGGGAAATGATGATAGTAAACCGGAAAATAAACTTTTAGATTACCAGTCACAAGAAATTGAAAATAAGTTACGCATTGAAAGAACGCTGAGAACGGGTGATTTTAAATTAACTTATGGCGGTGGATATGAATTTGTTAAATACAATAATAACACCTTCAATAGGATTTTTACGGCTTCAGGTGCTCAAACTATCAATTATAGCTCTGCTTTTAACATGGGAAAATATAGTTTGTTTTCTCAGGCAAGTCAAAGCTTTAATAAGGAGAAACTTGTTCTTTCAGCGGGTTTAAGAGTAGATGGTAATACCTATTCTAAAGATATGTCCAATCCTTTAAATCAACTTTCTCCTCGTATTTCTTTGGCATACTCGATAACAAAAAGATTGTCTCTGAATTTTAATACCGGAATCTTCTATCAATTACCGCCCTTTACTATTCTTGGTTATCAACAAAATGGTGAATTTGTAAATAAGACAAATAACATAAAGTATGTAGGTAATAAACAAGTGGTTCTGGGGCTGGAATTTAATACTGATTTCAACGCCAAGATTACCATTGAATCATTTTATAAGTTTTATAATAATTATCCATTTTTACTTAGAGATAGTGTAACCTTAGCCAATTTGGGGGGTGATTTCGGTGTTATTGGCAACGAACCCGCTATTCCACGGTCAAATGGTAGAAGTTACGGATTTGAGTTTCTTTTTCAGCAAAGATTATACAAAGGGTTTTATGGAATTTTTGCATACACTTTAGGCTGGAGTGCCTTTGAGGATAAAAATGGCGACCTCGTTTCTTCTTCCTGGGATGCAAGGCATATCATCAGTACAACCTTAGGGAAAAAGTTTAAGAAAAATTGGGAAATTGGCATGAACTGGCGCTTCCAGAGTGGTTTACCATTTACTCCTTTTTCTCCCGCTTCCTCTCTGGTTGCAAATTGGTCGGTAAATAACAGGGGTATCTTAGATTTTAACCAAATCAATACCTTGCGTCGGGAAGCATTTAATACGGTGGATATTCGCGTTGATAAAAAATGGTTTTTTACAAAATGGAGTCTTAATCTTTATTTAGATATTGAAAATATTACGGGTAATGCTATTCCAAGTAATCAGTTGATTTTAGATAGGGCAAAAGATGCCGATGGAAAACCTGTGGGTGGACCGGTAATTATCAATCCGACAGCACCTTTAGCGCAGCAAAGATATTTGTTGAAAACAATAACAGATGCACAGGGCACCTTGCTTCCTACGATTGGCATAATGATTGAATGGTAATTAAAATAAATGATAACATGGAACAAACGCAACTAAATCTCTCTGAAGAACAATTATTTGCTTATAAATATCCCGTTGGGAAGTTTATACAACCCGATACTATTTCCGAAACAGATCAGCAAACATGGACGGCTTACCTGGGAGAATTTCCAGCCCTATTAAATAAGGAAGTGGCTGCTTGGACAGAAGAAAAATGGGATACTCCTTACAGACCAGGTGGTTGGTCTGCCAGACAACTTGTTCACCATATCGCTGATAGTCACGCTCAAGCTATGTTTCGAATTAAACTGGCATTAACAGAAAATGAACCTACTATAAAGCCTTATCATCAGGATGGTTGGGGTAATTTATCGGATAGTCTGAAAGCGCCGTCTCAGTGGTCCCTCAGTATGATTGATGGGGTACATGGCAGATGGAGCTTTATGTTGTCCCAAATGTCAGCAGAGGAATGGCAGAAAACCTTTTTTCACCCTGATATGAAATACATTTTTACCATCGAACGGGCAACAGCCCTTTATTTTTGGCATTCGAGGCACCATTTGGCGCATTTGTCCAAAATGAATGATAAATAAAATAGGTTAAAGCTTATATTTGCCCTGTAAGAAAAAATTATGGGGCAAGAAGCATTCGAAACGATTATTGGCTTAGAAGTTCATGTGCAATTAAGTACGGAAAGCAAAGCCTTTTGCAGAGATAAAACTACGTTTGGGGGAAGTCCTAATTCGCAGATAGGTGTCATTTCATTGGGTCATCCCGGCACTTTACCTTTTATGAATAAAAAGCAAATCCAATATGCCGCAAGGCTTGGACTTTCTTTAAATGGTGCTATCAATGCGATGAATACCTTTGACAGGAAAAATTATTTTTACGCAGATCTTCCTAAAGGGTATCAAATTACGCAAGATAAAAAACCTATCAGTGTGGGCGGATATCTTCCCATAAAAATGGGGGATGACTGGAAAAATATTAGAATTCATCATATTCATATTGAGGAAGATGCGGGTAAATCTATACATACCCTGCATGATTCAAAATCGTTTATAGATTTAAACAGAGCGGGTATTCCTCTCATTGAAATCGTTACTGAACCAGATCTGCGTTCAGGTTACGAGGTAGATGCTTTCATGAGTGGCATCAGACAACTCGTTAGATACCTCGAGATATCCGATGGAAATATGGAGGAGGGCTCCCTTCGTTGTGATGTGAATATTTCTATAAGACCGAAAGGAACAGATATTCTTAATAACCGCTGCGAAGTTAAAAATGTGAATTCAATGAAATTTGCCAGACAGGCCATTGAATTTGAAGAATTAAGACAGCAAAAAATAGTAGAAGAAGGGGGGACTGTCGCTCAGCAAACCCTTAATTTTGATCCAGCTACCGGAGTTACTTCTCCGTTAAGGTCTAAGGAGGATGCCCATGATTACAGGTATTTTCCCGAACCTGATTTACCACCCATCCAGTTGAGTGCAGATTTTCTGGATACCGA
>CAMDWC010000162.1 GCA_945878825.1 Haliscomenobacter hydrossis DSM 1100 | reverse complement strand
GCAAATGTCAGAGCATCTACAGGATGGGACGTTACAAAAAAACCTTCCTGGGTATCTACTACTTATCCGAGTTGGGCTGCAACTCCAAATGGTTTAAATGTTTCTTTGTTTGTTAGTAATAACACAGGAGTTAGAAGACAATTTAACTACACCTATACTTTAAGAGGTTCTGTTAAAACAAAGGCTATTTTTCTTTCTCAGGATCCGGCAAAGCCTACTTTAGCTATTGATACCTTAGAATATGAGATAGCAAACAATGCTCAAAATAAACTTATCGAAGTAAAATCTAATATTTACTGGCGGGCAAAAACGAATGCTTTTTGGATTCAGGTAAATAATCCCTTAGGATTGGAAAACGATAGGTTAAGTATTTCTATGTTGGAAAATACACAGAAAGAAGCCAGGATTGACACCATTCGGGTTTATGCTGCGAGTGGAGATACCTTGAGTAAGTTAATTTTGATCAAACAAGCTCCCAAAAAAGGAGAACTGTCTGTCCAACCAGATTCGTTACATTATACTTCAATGGCAGCCCATCAATTTGCTTATACTAAAGGTAATGTAGATTGGAAAGTTATATCTAAACCAACATGGGTGCAAGTTGACAAAAATATGGGTTTCGCAAATGATTCGATCAAGGTTTCGGCAGATGTCAATCAAAATGGATTGTATAGAAAAGGTAATATTTTGATTCGATCGGTTGATGAAACAGTTCAGGCAGAAATTAAAATATTTCAGAAGGCCAGTTCTCCTTTCTTAAATTTGGCTACTAAAATTATTTCCATTCCGGACACAGGGAATCAAATTTCAATAAAATTAATTAGCAATATTCCCTGGCAATTGAAAACAAAACCAGATTGGGTCAGAGAGATTCTGCCAACTTCAGATTCTAGTTATCTGTTGAGAGAGAATACCATTAAAATTAAATTCGATCCAAATCTGAATTATTTAAGTCGCTCAGGAAAATTGGTTTGGAAAGCTGAAAATCTTACTGACTCATTGGAGATAATTCAAGATTCTAAACAGGTTAATTTACCAGGAAACTGGAAAGTAAAACCGACAAATGCCATTCATCAAGTGCTTATTTATAAAAATTCATCCTTTAATTTTGGATCCAATGTTAAAATAGTTCCAGGTGATTTAATTGGTTTGTTTGTTGAAACGGGTAATCAGCTAACTTGCGCAGGTTACGCTGTTTGGCGCGATGAAAATATAGTAATTAGCATATACGGGGACAATCCTGGTACCCTGGAAATAGAGGGTTATGTAGCTGGTTCACCCCTTAGATTTAAGATTAGGCCAATCAATAGTGCACTGGATATTGATGTACTGTGTCAATTTGCACCTATAGGTTCTTTTGGTGTGGTAACAGCAACGAACTCATTTTTGCCAGGCGGCGTAAGTGCGGTGGAGTCTATGTTTACCCTCATACCTGCTAAAATTAATATTTATTTAAATCTGGGTTGGAACACTATTTCAAGCTATGTAATACCCGAATTGAAGGCCTTTGATTTTTTAGTAGATTGGTCAAAATTCACCTTCATCAAATCGATTGAAAATGAGGGGGGGAATACTTATATCGTAGAAAAAAAGAATACAAATTATCCCGCTTTTGATATTAGAAAAGGATACAAGGTATTCGCTGAAACGGCAGGTAATCTAACTTTACAAGGTTCGGTGGTTAAACCAACATTTTACCCAATTTTGGTTCAAAAAGGATCTCAATTAATTCCTTTTTATAGTTTTTTATCCAGGTCGGTCACAGAAGTTTTAAAGCCAATAATCAATGAAATTAAATTGATAAAGGATAATGAGGGCAGGGTTTTTATTCCTGAATTGTCCATTAATCATTTGAGACAATTAAATCCAGGACAAGGATATTTTATTCAAGCAAAAAAGGAAGTGCTATTTACTTATCCTGATAATTATGTATCAGGTATGATGCCTCCCGGTACTCAGCACAATCCGCTGCTTGATACCTTAGAGTATTACAAACTAAGGAATAATATCAATACGGGAAATAATAGTACCATAGCCATCAGGTATTCTTCCCAATATTTAAAAAAGGGAGATGAAATAGGGCTTTTTGCAAATGACACCTTACTTTTCGGTGCATCTAAGGTAGATACAGGAAATCTGGCAATCATTGCATGGGGAAATAATCAGAATAGCTCAGGAAGAAATGGTTTTTTTGAAAATGAAAATATTCGCATAAAACTTTGGAGAAAGTCTGAAAACAAGGTTTACCCACTTATCATAAATTGGGAGGACGATGCCGTTGGCAAATATCGCAAAGATGATTTGCAAATTGGTCAAATTAAAAGTATTGCCAGCACTGCTGTATTTACATTCGATAAAGAAATGGGACTCGAAAGTTTGGATATTTTCCCTAATCCCGCTAATGATCTATGTAGGGTAATAGCTAATGAAGAGGTAAAAGGGGAGCTTATCCTAAGTCTTTGGAACGCTGATGGAAAATCACTGCAACAGTGGATTTTTTCTAAAGGGATGAAAAAGGATGAAACGGTAAATATTCCAGTAAATAATTTTCCAACAGGTAGTTATTTGTTGAAATTTGAAGGAAAAAATATCCGTGGATTTAAAAAATTGCAAATAATTCGATAACTTATCATTAAGAAAACTTTATACTACGTACCTTTGTACTAATTTTTATTGTTTAACCGCTGCAATTCAGCAAAATGAATAAAGTGAATTTACCGGAAATTGAATATAATTCTCAGAGAGTAGATATAAACATTGCTGAATATGGAAGAAATATTCAAAAATTGTTAGCCCACGCGGCTGAAATAGAGGACTTGGACAAACAGAAGAAATATGTTGATAAAATAATTGACCTTATGATTGTCATTAATCCTCAGTGCAGAAATGTGGAGGATTTTAGAAGTAAACTTTGGAAACATGCTTATCGTATTTCTGGTTTTAAACTTAAAATAACGCCTCCTGATGGGGTGGAATTTTCAAAGGAAGATAAAAGGGAGAATCCGGAAGAAGTAGCCTATCCTGTGATTGAAAATAAATTCAGGCATTATGGGCATCATATTCAGTTGCTCATAAAGAAGGCAAAAGAAATGCCTGAAGGTCCTAAAAAAGTAGGGATGATAAATACTATTGCCTCTTATATGAAATTGGCATACAAGACGTGGAATAGGGAGAATTATGTGAGTGACGAATCCATAAAAAATGATTTAGCCACTATTTCTAAGGGTACACTTTATGTTGAGGACGGTTCTTCTATTGATACCTTCGGTCAACCTACTAATAATTCAAATGCCAGGAGACGACCAATGGGGAAATCTTATGGAAGTAATGATTATGGTCGTAACAGGTCAAATTATCCTCAAAATGCCAATAAAAATAAATCAAGACCGCGCTTCGGTAATCCAGTAGCACCGGGTAAGCGAAAACCTAATATCTAATAAATGTATTTGTATAATATTACATACAGAGTCGAAAATACTATTTTCGACGCCTGGAAAAGTTGGGTTTTAGAGAAAAATATTCCCTCTATCATGTCATTGGGTTTATTTTCCAGTTTTAGATTTTGCGCTCTTTTAGGAGAAGAAAATGTAGATGCACAAACCTATGCGTTGCAATTTAAATGTGAGCGTTGGGAAACGTTTCTACAGTATAGAGACGGTAAAATGGCTACATTTTTTGAACAGCAGATGTCATTGTTCGGTGAAGATGTCCTCACTTTTAGTTCTCTTCTTGAAATACACTTAGAAGGGTAGGGCTTTTAGTGGACAAAAGCCTTTGATTCCAACCTGGTTAAGTATCATGTTTGTTTTTTAAATAATTGAATGTCAATAATTTGTGTTAATATTTATTGCGTTTAATTTTGAACTATTCATTTCGTTTTTATTGTTTCGAGTGTCTGTAATGGCTTACCTTTCATTTTTTACTTAGAAATAAAGGTAAAATATGTTGGTAAAAACATTTGCCAGTGCCGTTCAGGGTGTTGGTGCAAAAACAATCACGGTGGAGGTAAATAGTGGGGGACAGCCAGTAGCGGGAACTAACTATTATAACATGGTTGGGTTACCTGACAACGCAGTAAGGGAGGGTTTTCAGCGAATTGAAGCAGCTATTATCAATGCTGGTCTAAAAATGCCTCGTGTTAAAACTATTGTAAATCTGGCGCCTGCAGATTTAAGAAAAGAGGGTTCATCTTATGACCTCCCCATAGCCCTCGGCATTTTGGCTTCCTCGGGTCAGATACCTTTGGAAAAACTCGAGCGGTTTTTAGTTATGGGTGAATTATCATTAGATGGTACTTTACAACCTTTGAGAGGTGCTCTTCCCATAGCTATACAGGCAAGAAAAGAGCATTTTTATGGATTAATTTTGCCTTTAGCCAATGCCAGAGAAGCGGGAATTGTTAACAATCTGGAAGTGATAGGGGTAAAAAATCTAACGGAAATAGTGGCTTATTTAAGAGATGAATTAGATATCAAATCTACCCAAGTGGACACTCGGGATGATTTTTTTAGAAATCAGACAACGCATAATGTTGATTTTTCTGATGTAAAAGGTCAAAGTCATATAAAGCGAGCCCTTGAAATAGCTGCGGCTGGCGGACATAATGCTATTCTTATTGGTCCTCCTGGTGCAGGAAAAACTATGTTGGCGAGGAGGTTACCAACCATTTTGCCACCTTTAACGCTGGCAGAAGCTTTAGAGACGACAAAAATTCATTCCGTCGCCGGTATGTTATCCCCTGAAACAGCCCTGGTACATACCCGACCATTCCGATCTCCACACCATACGATCAGTGATACGGCAATGACTGGCGGTACCTCAAACCCAAAACCAGGAGAAATTTCTTTGGCTCATAATGGTGTACTTTTCTTAGATGAACTACCAGAATTCCGTAGAAGTGTGCTGGAAGTTCTTAGACAACCGATGGAAGAAAATATGGTTACTATTTCACGCGCTAAAATTACGGTGGAATATCCCGCCGGGTTTATGCTCATTGCTTCAATGAATCCGTGTCCGTGCGGATTTTATAATCATCCCGAAAAGGAATGTGTATGTGGCGCCGGAGCAGTAAAAAAATATTTGAATAAGATTTCAGGTCCATTAATGGATAGGATAGATTTACATGTTGAAGTTACTCCCGTATCTTATGATGAGTTGGCAATTACCAAATCTCAGGCGGAAACAAGTGAAATGATTCGCGAAAGAGTTATTAGAGCCAGGGAAATTCAGCAGCTTAGATATGTCTCTACGCCCGAAATACATAATAATTCGCAAATGCCAGCTAATCAGGTGAGAAATATTTGTGTTTTAGATAGTGCGGGAAATTTACTGGTCAAAAAAGCGATGGAAAAACTTCAGTTATCGGCAAGGGCTTATGATCGAATATTAAAAGTAGCCAGAACTTTAGCAGATTTATCAGGCGATGAAAAAATAGGTTTGGAGCACCTTGCAGAGGCTATTCATTTTAGAAGTTTAGATCGGGCAAATTGGGCAAGCCAATAGCCATTTATTATGAATGCTTTGGAGTAATTGATGTATATTACCAAAATTAAAAATTTGAAATGATTTCAAAGTATGTTAATCCGTTTACGGATTTTGGGTTTAAGAAAATATTTGGGGAAGAAGGAAGTAAGTTCTTACTGATGGATTTTTTGAATACTTTATTACCTGAAGAAAATAAGATTTCAAGCTTAACACTTAAAAATTCAGAAAATCTACCCCGAACGGAATTAGAGCGACGGGCTATTTTTGATATTTATTGCATGAACCAAAAAGGGGAAAGATTTATTGTAGAATTACAAAAAGCAAAAGAAAATTTTTTCAAGGAGAGGACTGTTTATTATTCTACTTTCCCCATTATGGAACAAGCAGAAAAGGGTATTTGGGACTTTAATTTAAAAGCGGTTTTTTGTATTGGTATTTTAGATTTTTCTTTTGACAATAAAAAGGAAAAAGAGAATGTTGAGGAGGTGGTTCATGAAATCAAATTAAAAAATCAAAATGGAAAGGTGTTTTATGAAAAGCTTACCTACATTTATATAGAATTGCCTCATTTTATAAAAAAGGAATCTGAGTTGATAACCCAGTTAGACAAGTGGTTATATTTCATCAAAAATTTAGAAGATTTTGAAGAAATTCCTTCGATTTTTAAAACGGAAGTATTTGAAAGCGCCTTTGAAAAAGCAGAACTTGCCAAGTTTAAGCCAGGCGAGATGGATGCGTACGAAGGAAATTTAAAGGATTTTCGTGTTACACATAATGTAATAACAACAGCTTATAGCGATGGTGAAATAAAAGGGAGACAAGAAGAGAGACTAGATATGGCTAAAAAATTGGTTTTAAGCGGTATGGAACAAAATAAAGTCTCTGAAATAACTGGCTTGAGTTTATCAGCATTAGAAAATCTAGGAGAAGAAGAATAACCTACGTTTACGATATGTTCAGGTTTATCGAGCCCTTTTTAAACCGCCTGCCATCTTTTTGTCATAGTAATGGCATAATCCATAAAGTTTTGGGCACTATCAGCATATACTTTGTTCTCGGACAGTAAGGATTCCTTATTAATATTTAAGTGTGTTTCATGCGATTCCCATAATTTAGGGCAAACTATGCTTTGATTATTTGTGAAACTTATGATTTTATTAAAAATCATCATTTGTTCCAATGCCGATTGTCTGCCACCTCTACCCGTAGAAACTCCAACAAAGGCAAATACTTTATTATTGAATAAATAAGCGAGATTTTTAGTGCCTAACTGGTGCGCCAGATTAATTAATTCTGCATTGGTTGACCAATTGTATTCTGGTGCGGTAATGATAACTAATCCAGCATTATGCCATTTTTCTATAAGGTTTTTTTGGAAATCTGACAAGTTTTCAGGGTCTATACTGCCTCGTCCTACGTTCGGTATTTGTTCTTCTGCTAAGTCAACCACAGAAAAATGTATATCTGAAGAATAGCTGTTTTGTTTGGTTAGATAGTTTGCAACCAGCAATGAATTGCTGTTTTTCCTGGAAGATCCTGATAAAATCAATATTTGCATGTACTCATTTTGGTTTTCTTAACAGTAATGCCGTAGATTTGGTTCTTTAAATTGAATTTTACTTTTGAA
>CAMDWC010000161.1 GCA_945878825.1 Haliscomenobacter hydrossis DSM 1100 | reverse complement strand
ACAAAGTACGATTATAATTTAGAAAAACTCAATATTTCTTCTAAAACTACACGATTTTCTGATAATCTGGGCACCTTGTTCTGATTTCCGAATTTCATTTTTGATCGCATCCACCGATAAAATGTCCCTTTATTTACACTATGCAAGATAAGTTGGGTTATGGCTAAATTTGAAAATCGCTTGGATTCATAATCAGAATTTATAGTTTGCAAATTTTTATCTAAAGCGATGGAGAAGCGTTCTATATTAGCGGGAGGATTTTCAAATTCAATAATCCATTCGTGGGCACCCTTTTCATTGTGAGATAAAAACTTAGGTGCTACGGTATATTCAACAGCAAAAACGCCAAACTGCTGGCAGGTCATTGAAAGTGCCTTATCCGTATTTTCTACCATTACCTCTTCTCCAAAGGTATTGATAAACTGTTGAACTCTGCCAGTCACCTTTAATCTGTAAGGATTTAAGCAGGTAAATGAAACAGTGTCCCCAATCTTATATCGCCATAAGCCACTATTGGTAGTGATGACCATAGCGTAATTAATGTTTAGCGCTACTTCCGATAAAGGAACCGGAGAACCATTAAACTCATTATGAGCGTCTTGAGGAATAAATTCATAGAATACACCATTATTAAGCAACAGGCGCATGCCCAAATCTCTATCCAGGTAATCCTGAACAGCAAAAAAACCTTCCGTTGCATTATAGGTTTCAATAAATTGAACCCCGGGAAGAGGAAAAAGAGCTTTAAATTGGTCTTTGTAGGGTAAAAAACTTACTCCACCATGGGTATAAAGTTGAAAATTGGGCCAAACCTCCTGAATATGATTTTTCCCTGTGATGGCTAAAATTCTGTATAAAAGGAGTAAAGACCAGGTTGGTACGCCCCCAACCGTAACAATATCAGTTTGATTTGCCCCATATTGAGCTATTTTTTCTAACTTTTCATCCCAATCTGCGATAAGCGCGGTAGGGATATCCGGAGCAAAAAAAGGAATAGCCGCCCATGGAAAGTGTTTTATCATTATGGCAGAAATATCACCTACCTGTGACTGTGGAAACTCATTAAAAGGTGAAATACTACCGCCCATAAGGAGCGTTTTAGCTTCAAATTGTCTTGCATCGGGACGCAAATGATAATAAAACATCATAGTGTCCCAGGTACCCCGAAGATGGCATTGTTGTCTGTTATCTTTTGAAACTGGAATAAACTTACTTTTATTCTGGGAAGTTCCTGCAGATTTAGCGAACCAGCGAACTTTCCCGGGCCATAATACATCTGGTTGCCCCAACATCATTTGATGTATAAAAGGTTTCAAAGGCTCATAATCGACTACGGGAATTTGCTCGGAAAATGAACGATAATCTTTGATTTGGGCGAAATTAAACGCTTTTCCGTAGCTGGTATTTTCAGCCCTACGAATTAAATACGACCGCCAATGCTCTTGTAATTTTCCAGGGTTGCGGTAAATAGAATTAAAGTACAGATACCTGCGAGAATAATAAAGCTTAAAAACACTATTTATCCAATGGCGCATAAACATCGTTAATGGATAAAGATAATTAAATAACTAAAGTTTCAAAGTAATACATCAGACCATTATTATTAAAACCTTTCCCCTTTCTTTCCATTTGAACAGCGTTCCATCTCAATTAGCATTAAATACCGGCAATTCTAATTTGAGAAATTGGCCGGTAAAACTTCTATCCACTGCGGCCACTTGTTCTGGTGTTCCCTCCGCAATAACTTCACCGCCACGGTTCCCACCTTCAGGGCCCATGTCAATAACATAGTCTGCCACTTTGATAACATCCATATTATGTTCAATAACCAACACGGTATTTCCCCTTTCGACCAATTTTTGAAGGACTACCAACAAATGTCGAATGTCTTCAAAATGCAGTCCTGTGGTGGGTTCATCCAGAATATACATAGTATTTCCTGTATCCTTTTTTGATAATTCTTCGGCAAGTTTCACTCTTTGAGCTTCGCCACCAGACAGGGTAGTTGCCTGTTGTCCAAGAGAAATATAACCAAGACCGACCTCCTCAAGGGTTCTTACTTTACGATAAATGGCCGGTATATTTTCAAAAAAGCCAACGGCCTCAGCTACCGTCATTTCGAGCACATCATTAATAGATTTACCCTTATAAACCACCTCCAAGGTTTCTCTATTGTAGCGTTTTCCCTGACATTTTTCACAATGAACGTGAACATCGGGAAGAAAATTCATTTCTATGACCCTCATTCCGGAACCCTGGCACTCCTCGCAGCGTCCACCTTTGACATTAAACGAGAAGCGACCGGGAAGATAACCTCGTATTTTTGATTCCGGAAGATCCGAGTATATCTTTCTTATTTCTGTAAAAACACCTGTATAAGTTGCTGGATTAGAACGGGGCGTTCTTCCAATGGCAGATTGATCAATATCGATTACTTTATCTAAATGCTCCAGTCCCAATATCGATTGATAAGGCATAGGCGGTTTTAGACTTTTAAAAAAATGTTGCCTGAGAATAGGATAGAGTGTTTCATTTATAAGCGTCGATTTTCCGCTACCTGAAACGCCCGTTATACAGGCAAATATGCCCAAAGGTATTTTAATAGAAACGTTATGCAAGTTATTACCTGACGCGCCTTCCAAATGCAAATATTTCCCAGAACCCTTTCTCCTGCTTTGAGGTATTTCAATAGATACTCTCTTACTTAAATAGTCTGCAGTTAAGGTATTTTTTTGAGCAAAAGAGGCAGGAATACCTTCCCCTACTATTCTTCCCCCCAGCTTACCCGCTCCGGGCCCCATATCAATTAAATAATCGGAAGCCAGCATGATATCTTTATCGTGTTCAACAACTAATACCGTATTACCTATATCTGTCAATTGTCTTAGCGAATCTATTAAGCGTTGATTGTCTCTTTGATGCAAACCGATACTAGGTTCATCGAGAATATAGGTAATACCTGTAAGTTGGGAACCAATCTGTGTAGCCAGACGAATACGCTGTGATTCTCCGCCCGACAGTGTCCGCGCGGGTCTATTTAAAGTTAAATAATCGAGTCCTACTTTTAAAAGAAAGCCAATTCTCAATTCAATTTCCTTCAATATAGGTTCTGAAATAGTCACCTGTCTTTCTTCTAAATTTTGTGGCAAATCTTGCATCCAATTTTTTAAGGACTGTATGTCCATAGAAGAAAGTTCACCAATGTGCCTACCTGCTAGTTTGAAATGAAGAGATTCCTTTTTCAACCGGTAGCCATTACATTCCTGACAGGTATCTACCACCATAAATTCTTCTGCCCAGAGTCGAACCTTCTCAGAAGAGGTATCAGCATACCAATGCATCATCATTTTAATTAAACCCTCAGCCACAATATCGTAGGTAAATTCTTCTTTTTGGTTTCTCATTTTACTTGTACCGTAAAGAATTATTTTCCATGCCTCAGCTGGTAATTCTGAAATAGGGAGGGAGAAACTAAATTTGAAATGTTTTGAAAGCTCTCTTAATTGTTTAAAAAGGGTGTTATCCCGAGGCTCGCCAAGAGGAACAATACCTCCGTCGTTGATTGATTTCTGGAAATCGGGCACCATCTTATTTATGTCCACCCTGGTCAGGACTCCCAGACCATTACAAGCAGGACAGGCGCCATACGGAGAATTAAACGAAAATGAATTTGGAGAGGGTTCACTATAGGAAATACCGGCAACGGGGTCCATCAGGAATTTACTTAAGGTGGTGGTAACCCCAGAATCTGTATCTTGAATCATTAATAAACCTTGACCAAGCTTCAGCGCCATTTGCAGCGCTTCATTTATTCTGGGCAATTTGTCCTCAGTCACTTGAATTCTATCTACTACCACCTCAATATCATGCACTTTATAACGATCGACAGACAGACCCGGCGTTAAATCCAGCATTTCACCGTCTACCCTGATTTTGGTATATCCTGTTTTTCTAACCTGTTCAAATAACTCTCTGTAATGTCCCTTCCTACCTCTGACGAGGGAACCAAGAATCATGATTTTCTTTTTTTCAAAATCGGAAAGGATTCTTTCTTTCATCTGTTCCTCGCTATACGCAATCATCTTTTCCCCTGTAACATAAGAAAAAGCTTCCGCTGTTCTGGCAAATAAAAGACGCATAAAATCATAGATTTCAGTCACTGTGCCGACGGTAGAACGAGGATTATTGCCTGTCGTTTTCTGTTCAATGGAAATGACCGGACTTAATCCTGAAATTTTTTCCACATCTGGTCGCTCCATTTCCCCTATAAACTGTCGCGCATAAGCTGAAAAAGTTTCAAGATATCTGCGTTGCCCTTCGGCATATAATGTATCGAAAGCCAGGGAAGACTTCCCGCTGCCGCTTATACCCGTAATAACGACGAGTTGATTTCTGGGAATATTTAAATCAATCCCTTGAAGATTATGCTCTCTCGCACCAATAATCTCTATAAATTCCTGCTTTAAATCTTCAGGTGAGTTGGATATATCCATTATAAAACCAGTTTATTTGCAAATGTGGGGTAGGAAATAATAGCTAAACAAATAAACTAGCTACCATGTTTTGAAAAATATGTTTCCTGAAGAAGACCTAAAGCTTTGGCTGTAAAGTGACCTTCGTAGAGCGCTTTACCAATGATAGCGCCATGGCAACCGAGTTCAAATAATTTATCTAACTCATCTACCGTCGTTACGCCCCCGCTGGCTATCAGTTTTATTCCAGGTAATTCGTGTCTTATTTCCTCGTATTTAGTTAAAGAACAACCCTTTAAGAGCCCATCTTTACTTATGTCTGTTGAAATGACATACCTAATTCCCTCTTTAAAATAACTTTCCAGGAAGGGTAAAAGCAAGTTATCACTCGATTCCTGCCAACCATCCGTAGCTATATAATCGGCTTTGAAATCAGCGCCTAATATTATTTTTTCTGCCCCGAATTGTTCCAGCCAATGCAAGAATAAAGCCCTATTTTTTACAGCGACGGTACCTCCCGTAACTTGATTAGCGCCGCATTCAAAGGCTGTTTTTAAATCGTCATTTGATTTCAATCCACCCCCAAAATCGACCCTTAACTTGGTTCGATGAGTAATTTGTTCTAAAATTTTATAATTGACAATTTTACCAGCCTTAGCACCGTCAAGATCAACGACGTGCAAATAATTTAATCCATTTCCTTCAAAAAGTTTCGCCACTTCCAATGGATTGGAATTATACTCAATCTTTTGATTATAGTCACCTTGCGTTAATCTTACGCACTTTCCACCTATAATATCAATGGCAGGAATAATAATCATACATGCATTTTAAGAAATGAATTAGGGAGCGATGTTTAAGAAATTACTGAGAATTTTTTCTCCAACCCATCCAGATTTTTCAGGATGGAACTGCGTTGCAAAAAAATTATCTTTTTGGACCGCTGCACTAAAAGGAAAAATATAATCTGTTTGTGCTATGGTTTCCGGACCCAATGTTGCATAGTAACTATGTACAAAATAGGCAAATGAGCTTTCAGGAAGACCGTCAAAGAGTAAGTTTTGGGTATTCAGCAGGGTATTCCAACCAACATGTGGAACATTTTCTTTTTGTCGAGGAATAAATTTTTTTACTTCAAGGGGAATAATTCCTAAACAATCTGTGTTATTTTCCTCTGAATGTTTACAAAGAAGTTGCATTCCTAAACAAATTCCCAGGACAGGTTGGGTTAAGTTTTTAATTATTTCATCCAAACCTTTTTCCCTTAGATGATTCATGGTTGATCTTGCCTCACCCACTCCGGGAAAAATAACTTTATCGGAAGATTGTATAATTTCCGGATTGTCGGTAAGTATTCCTTTAAAACCAAGTCGATGCAAAGCAGATAACACGGAGTGTATATTTCCTGCATTATATTGAATGACGGCAATTTGCTGGCTCATAAAGTCAATTTAAAGCAAACCCTTTGTGGAAGGTAAAACATGGTTTTCCGGGTCTTTTTTCACTGCCATTTTTAAAGCCTTGGCGAAAGATTTGAAAAGCGCCTCTATTTTATGGTGTTCATTTTCCCCACTCACCGAAATATTAATATTGCAAGCTGCGGCATCAGAGAAAGATTTGAAGAAATGATACACCATTTCTGTAGGAAAATCACCTGCCTTTTCTCTTAAAAAAGAGGCATTCCACACCAAGCAGGGTCTTCCACTAAAATCTATGGCTACCTGAGCCAAAGCATCATCCATGGGTAAAATAAAAAAACCATATCTTTCAATACCTCTTTTATCGCCCAGTGCCTTTTTAAATGCGGCGCCTAGAGCAAGGGCAGTATCTTCGATGGTATGATGTTCATCAATGTGTAAATCGCCCGAAACGGTTACAGATAAATCAATGCCACTATGTTTAGCTAATTGATCCAACATGTGATTAAAGAAACCCAATCCGGTTTGATGATTATAATTACCCGCACCATCTAGATTAAGACTTACGAAAATATCTGTTTCCAGGGTCTTTCTTGATAAGGTGACAGGCGCTCTTTGTTGGCACAAAAAGGTAGCCATTTCATTCCAATCTTTCGATTTCAGGGCAATCACCTTGTTAATTTCAGCCATTTCCTGACCTACTTCCTGCACACCGAGTTCCTCATTACTTGGGATAAAAATACCTTTTGCGCCAAGATTGTAGGCCAATTCCATATCGGTTAAGCGATCGCCGATGACCCAGGAATTTTTAAGATCATACTCATTGGACAAATACTTCTGCAGCATCCCAAGCCTGGGTTTCCGGGTGGGAGCATTTTCGTGAGGGAAAGATTTGTCGATATAAACTTCACTGAAAACAACAGACTCCTTTCTAAAGGCATCTAAAATGAATTCATGAGCTGGCCAAAAAGTATTTTCCGGGAAGGAATCTGTACCTAATCCATCCTGATTGGTCACCATAACCAATTCAAAATCTGTCTCTTTACAAATTCGAGCCAATGAAGAAAACACGGCAGGTAAAAAGGAAACTTTTTCCTTACTATCTAATTGATAATCATTAGGTTCAAACACTAATGTTCCGTCCCTATCTATAAATAAAAGTCTTTTCATGATAAAGATTTTATACTGGCCCATTCCCTCATGGACGCTAAAAGATTATTATTTTC